>DATGVB010000130.1:0-14756 GCA_035300805.1 Tetragenococcus sp.
CAGGCTGCTTTGACCATGCCGATCATGGCACCTTTGGCTGATCTAGCCGGCGTGACACGTCAGGTAGCAGTTCTATGCTTCCAACTAGGGGCCGGTTTTGTCGATGCCTTCACACCAGTTTCAGCGACTCTGATCGGCTGTCTGGGGATTGCTCACATTGACTGGGGAACTTGGGCAAAATTCCAGGTGAAGATGCAGGCTTTTCTCTTTGCTTTAGGGACGATCTTTGTCTTTGTGGCAATTTTTATCGGTTATCAGTAAAAAAACAAAAACTTTGTAGTAATCCTCAAGCTGTGCTATATTCTTCTTGTGGATCAAGTTTCACAAATAAATCAGAGTAGAAGACAAAGCGTCAAGTGCCAGAAGGATGGGATGTTGCCATTTGGACGAAGGACGATCAAGTTCGCGGTTTTGTTTTCGCATTCGCTGCATTTTAAATGTAGCAGCTCTAGACATGTAAGACATGTCAAAAAGGAGATGCTTACAATGAAAAAAAGAATTACAGCACAAACGATCACCATTATGGGAATGTTGATTGCGGTGACCATTATTTTGTCACGAATTTTAGGTTTTGAATGGCAGTATATCAAGATTTCTTTCGAATTTGTTCCGAAGATTATCATGGCCGCACTCTTCGGCCCGTTTTGGACAGGGATTGGTGCCGTCTGTGCTGATACGGTCGGTATGCTGCTTTTTGCCAGAGCGCCTTTTTTCCCTGGCTTTACTCTAAATGCCTTTCTTGAAGGACTGCTCTATGGCTATTTTTTCTACCACAAAGAAGTCAGCTGGACAAATGCGATTTTATGCTCACTAGCCAATACAGTGATCATCAGTTTGTTCTTAACTCCAATCTGGCTTTCCATCATGTATAATCAGCCCTTGACCAGCTGGGTCATCTGGGGACCACGCTTAGTTAAAGCTCTGCTGATGTTCCCCATTCAGGCAATTTTAAACTATACTGTCGCAAAAGCTTTACCCTTAAAACATTTGCGTCAATACTTAGTCTGATCAAAAAACAACATCCAAATAAAAAAACAGCCAGTTTACACCGACTAAGGGAAACTGGCTGTTTTTGTAGTCTGCTTAGACAAACTCTTCATATTCGTAAGGGTTCTGGCCTTCTACCCGACCCTTTTCACCCTGATCTAAAGCGTCGATGGCTGCCAGATCAGCTGCCTCTAACTCAAAATCTAGATAGTGGAAGTTTTCAGCTTGATGCTTGTAACTGCTGGCTTTGACATTGGGGAAAACGCCATTTTGATTATCCCAGTTAAGGATCACTTGAGCAGGCGTCTTCTGGTATTTTTCAGCAATTTCAGCAATCACGTCATTTTTGATGACATCGTTGATTTCACGGCCGAAGGGACTCCAGGCTTCGGTTAAGATACCGCGTTTTTCATTTTCAGCCAGCATTTCCTTATTATTAAAATAAGGATGACGTTCGATTTGATTGGTGGCAGGTGTGACACCAGTAGCAGCAATAATTTTATCCAGATGTTCGGGCATAAAATTAGAAACTCCGATCGTTTGGATCAAGCCGTATTTCTGTGCATCTACTAAAGCCTGCCAAGCTTCTACATATTTCTCTTGTTTGGGAAGTGGCCAGTGGATCAGATATTTATCAAAATAATCCAGACCTGTACGGTACAAAGACTCCTGGATCAGCGCGATCGCCTTGTCATATGCGTGGGCTGAACCAGGCAGCTTGGCACTGATATACAGCTCTTGGCGCGGGATAGTGCTGCGTCGGATCGCTTCACCTACCATCCCTTCATTATTGTAGTTGGTCGCTGTGTCAATCGCACGATAACCTGCATCTAAAGCACTCAGGATCTGATTGACGCCTTTACCGCCTTGGATATGAACGGTTCCTAAAGCCACATGGGGCAGTTGACTGCCATCATTTAAACGAAAACTTTTACTTAAAGTCATTTCAAAATCCATCCTTTCTTTTTACTCTTTTAACAGACCTAACTCTTCCTTCCAGACTAAAACTCTTTTGACGGAGCGATCCAGCTCTTCTTCAGAATAATCACCATCTTCGACGGCCTGGATCACATAAGGGATCTGTGTCTGGTAACTAGACGACATGACTAAATCGTTGCCGGCTTTCAAGGCTGCCAGACCAGCTTCTTCTTGTGAGATAAAATCAGCTAGACCGGCCATGTCCATATCATCTGTCATGATGACACCTTTAAAGTCCAGCTCTTTTCTTAACAGCTGGTGGATTGCCGGCGAAATAGAAGCAGGAACCTCTGAATCAATACTTGTAACAATATTGTGGGAAACTAGGATACTGTCTGCCCCAGCTTTGATCCCAGCCTCAAAAGGCAAAAAATCATTTTTACGCAACTGGGCTAAAGGACGTTCATCTTTTACGATTTCAAGATGCGAATCACGATTGTTGCCATAACCCGGAAAATGCTTTAAGGTCGATCCGCTATTGGCTTCTTTTAAAGTGGTAACGACCTTTTCAACATAGCTGCTGGTCTTTTTTGCATCCATCCCAAGCGTCCGCTCATAGATAAAAGACTGCTTGTCAGTAGCTACATCGGCTACCGGAAACAAGCCTGTGTTGATGCCGAGCTCATTTAGGATCTCAGCTTTGTTTTTGGTATCTGTGACAATCTGATCCCAGCCGCCTTTTTGATAAAGCTCTTGGGGCGAAGCAAAAGGCTGACTGACGATATTCTGATTATTGCTGATCCGGCTGACCGAACCGCCTTCTTCATCAGCACCGATCATAAGCGGGATCTCACTGGCATTTTGAAAAGCTTGTATTTTTTTTTGCAAACTTTCTTTACTGGCATTTTCGGTCTCCTGGCCGAATAAAACATAACCACCTAAATGGTATTGCCGGATATCTGACTCAGCATTTTCAGCTGGTACACGACTAAAGAAGAGCTGGCCGACTTTTTGAGCCACAGACATCTGTGCCATTATCTGCTTGATATCCCCTTTCTTTTTAGGAACTTCGGCTGAGCTACTAGTTGTAGTAGTTGCTGCAGTCTGGTAGCTTGTAGCTGATACAGCAGGATTATTTTCTGCAGTTTTGTCATTTTTATTCAGGCGCCAGATGACAGCTATTGCGAGAATAGCCAAGACAAAAATAAAGCCAATCGTCATTTTTTTATGATTCATTTGTTCCTCCTCATATGCTGAGCTATCTTTAGTCTATCACGAACAGACAAATTTTTCTTGTCATAAAGTTGTAAAAGGAAAATTCAAAAAACTTGATAATCATCAAGTTTTTTGTTGGTGAAATGTTTTACAATTACTTAAATAGCTTTTCAACGGCTTTATCCTTTGGAAAAAGCAGCGTATACTAGAAGAAAAAGAAGGCTAGGAGTTTTTTTATGGATCCAAAAGAACATCTATGTGTACGTTTCGTTCCCTTGTTCAACCATCTTAAAATTGAAGACCAGAGACGGATCAACTCGCTGGTTCATCGTACGACTTATCAAAAAGGCGAAACCGTTTTTTCGCCTAAAGATGAACCGCAGCTAGTGATCGTGGCTAGGGGTAGCTTGAAGGTATATCAGCTGTCCGTCAATGGGAAAGAGCAATTGTTGCGTATTGTCGAGCCAGGCAGTTACGAAGGGGAAAATTTCCTCTTTGGTGTAGAAAACCAGCATCTTTTTGCTGAGGCTCTAGAAGAAACCAGAGTCTGTGCTTTAAAGCAGGATGATTTTCAGGGACTATTGCTTGATTATCCGCAATTAAGTCTCAAGTTTCTGACGATCAATGCTCAAAAAAATACGCAAATGCAGGAACAGACGCAATTTTTAACGATGGAAAAAGTGGAAGAACGCTTAGCTGCTTATTTGCTTGATCTGTATAAGGCGAGTCAGCACAAGCAAGTAAAAATTCCGATGAAACTAAAAGAATTGGCTGCTTTTTTAGGAACAACGCCAGAGACAGTTTCACGTAAACTGAAGTATTTACAAGAACTGGGGTTGATCAGAAAAAATAAAAAAGAGATCGAGATCCTTGATCTGGCTGCTTTGGAAAGCTTGTGACTTTGTCAGAAAGAAGGTTTATTCATGGAAAATAAGATGTTTTGTTTCCAATGTCAAGAAACAATGAACTGCAGTGGCTGTACCGTAGCTGGGGTGTGTGGAAAGACGCCTAAAACAGCTAATTTACAAGATTTATTAATGTATGTAAGCCGCGGTCTAAGTGAAGTTACCGTACAATTAAGAAATGAAGGGAAGGCTGTAGCTGGTGATGTGAGCCGTCTGGTGACTGAAAATTTATTTGTCACCATTACCAATGCCAACTTTGACGATGATGCCATTATTGAATGTATAGAAGAAACGATTGCAGTGAAAAAAGAGCTGAGAGACACGGTCGCTGACCAGTCAGCTTTTTCAGCCGCAGTTTATTGGGATGGGCAAGAAGACTTTGAAGCCAAAGGCAAAAGAGTAGGCGTTCTGGTTACCACCGATGAAGATATCCGCAGTCTCAGAGAACTAGTCATTTATGGCTTAAAGGGAATGTCTGCCTATCTTTATCACGCTGAGCAATACGGCCAGCAGTTACCGGAAATCGAAGTCTTTTTACAAGAAGCACTGGTTAAAACACGCGATGACGCTTTAACTGTCGATGATCTGGTGGCTCTGACTTTAGCAACAGGAGATTACGGTGTGAAGGCCATGGCTGCTTTAGATAATGCCAATACAACGGCTTACGGTTCTCCGGAAATTACCTCAGTTGAACTCGGCGTCAGAGATAATCCGGCAATCTTGATCTCAGGACATGACTTGCATGATCTAGCGATGTTGCTCGAACAAACCCAAGGAACGGGTGTCGATGTCTATACCCATTCAGAAATGTTGCCGGCTCATTATTATCCTTATTTCAAAAAATACGATAACTTTGTGGGTAACTATGGTAATGCCTGGTGGCAGCAAAAGAAAGAATTTGAAGCCTTTAACGGACCAGTTCTCTTTACGACTAACTGTATTGTACCACCAAAGAAAAGCTATAAGGACCGCATTTATACGACCGGACCGGCTGGCTTTGCCGGCTGCACTCACATTGAAGCTGATGAAAATGGCTATAAAGACTTTAGTCAAATTATCGCACACGCTAAAAAATGCCAAGCACCTAAAGAAATTGAAAGTGGTCAGATCGTCGGCGGCTTTGCCCATGACCAAGTCTTTAGTCTAGCTGATCAGATCGTTGATGCAGTCAATAGTGGCGCCATCAAAAAATTTGTGGTCATGGCAGGTTGTGATGGTCGCTTTAAAGAACGTAATTACTATACGGACTTTGCCCAGGCTTTGCCGGAAGATACCGTTATTTTAACCGCAGGCTGTGCCAAATACCGTTATAACAAATTAAATTTAGGCGACATTAATGGTATTCCACGTGTACTAGATGCCGGTCAGTGTAATGATTCTTATTCCTTAGCCGTAATTGCTTTGAAATTAAAAGAAATCTTTGGCCTGGATGATATTAATGACTTGCCGATCATCTATAATATCGCCTGGTACGAACAAAAAGCTGTCATCGTCCTCTTGGCTTTACTATCGCTGGGAGTAAAAAATATCCACCTAGGACCGACTTTGCCAGGCTTTTTATCACCCAATGTTGCCAATGTATTAGTCGAACAATTCGGCATTGCACCAATTAAAACCGTTGAAGAAGATATTGATTACTTCTTTGCTTCTTAAAAAAATTGGACGCTAAATAAAAAGACGACCCGGGAACTCAATCAACAAGTTCCCGGGTCTTTTTTCTACTTGGTCCATTCAGCTACTTTTTCAGGATGTTCTTTGATCCAGTCATCTGCAGCATCTTCAGGTTGTTGACCTTCTTCAATGGCCAGCATCACACTTTCAATATCCTCAACTTCCCACTTGAAATCAGCTAAAATCTTGTAGGCTTCCGGTAAATCGTCTTTTAAACCCAGACGAGCCATCGTCACGATACTTTCAGCACCACCCATGCTTTTTTTAGGATCAGCTAAAAATTTCAAATCATAGCGAGAAAATATCCAATGAGGTTTCCAGCCAGTAATCACAATCTCCTCTTTATTTTTGATTGCTCGATCTAACTGTGTTGTCATAGCTCCAGCAGAAGAAGTTGTCAGTTTCCAACTCTTTAAATTGGGATAGTCTTTGAGTGTCTGCTTGCCGGCAGCAGTAATCCCCGCACCGGGTTCGACGGCAGTAACAGTTTTATCGGCTTGATCAGTTAGCTCTTCAATTGAGTCAACTTTCATATAGCTTGGTACAACAAAGCCGTTTTGACCTTGTTTGTCCAAACTAGCCCCAAGATTGTCCAGCTGGTCTTTATATTGTGCATAGTTAGCTTGATGCGTCGTCGGCAGCCAAGCGCCTAACATAGCGTCAGCTTGTCCTTTTGCTACAGCTTCCCAAGTCACTGGAATATCTAAAGAAGTCATGTTGACTTTGTAACCTTCTTTTTCTAATACCCGGGCAATGACTGTAGTTGTTGCGACTTGGTCGTCCTGCTCGGCATAAGCTAAGGTGATCGTTCCTTTATTGGCATTGTCATTGGTAAAATTAGTTGCTACAACGAGACCTAAAGCGGCTAGAGTAATCGCTCCGCCTATTATTATTTTTTGTTTGGCAGGTCTTTTTTTAAGCTTATTGGCACGGTTGAGATTTTGCGTAAAACGATCGACCAGAATTGCCAGGATGACCACGCTCAAACCATAAGTAAAACCAGCGCCGATTTGTGAACGCTGCACGGCTGCCAGTACCCCCTGACCTAAACCAGGAGTACCAATCATCGAAGCAACTACCACCATTGACAGGACCATCATGATCGTCTGGTTGATCCCGGCAAAAATATTGGCTTTAGCTAGCGGCAATTCTAGTTTTACCAGTTTTTGCCAAGCCGTACCGCCGAATGAATCCGAGGCTTCTTTTAACTCGCCATCCACCTGACGGATACCTAAGTTAGTTAATCGTACGATCGGCGGTAAAGCAAAAATAACAGCTGCAAAAACCCCCGGCACCATGCCAATGCCAAAAAAGGCCACAGCAGGAATTAAATAAACAAAACTCGGCATTGTCTGCATCACATCTAAAATGGGCTTGACGACCACTTGAACGCGGTCACTTTTAGCCGTTAAAATACCTAAGGGAATTCCTAGCATAATGGCAACGATCCCGGAAATCAGAACTAAGGTGATGGTATTCATCAGATCTTCCCACATCGCCTGGTTATAAATGAATAACAATCCCACAAAAGTGAAAGTAGGCATCGACCATTTTTTACCAAAAAAGAAAAAAGCGAGCATTGTTAAAAGCAGGATCAGAATAAATGGAGGGATAGCGGATAAACTGTTGGTGATCATATCCATGATCGTCTGGCCAAGCTTTTGAATGATCTGGAAAAAGCCGGCTAAATGGTCAGTTAACCATGCAACTAAATTATCCACCCATTGAGCTACAGGAATTGGCTGTTGTAAAAAGTCATTCATTAATCATCACTACTTGCAATTGCTTTATTTTATACTTCAAATAAACACTCCTTTAAAAATTAAAAAACTGCCAGAATTTCTACATTCCAGCAGTTTATTTGCGTTTCTATCTTGCTTTTACTTCTATCTTACACGGTGTTCCACTGAAATTTATCCAATTTTGATAAGCTCCTGGTTCCTCTGTACTCAATCCTTTTTTAACAAGCTATGTTTTCTAGCCTATCAAAAATCACGAGCAGATGCAAATAATGAACAGAGTTTTGATTAAAGTACGTACATTATACTAACAATCAACGGAGTTGCAATAAAAGTACGTACATTATCTAAAAATTGAACCTACCTTTCAAATTGGATCTGATACAATTGTGCATAGTAGCCTTTTTGGGCTAGCAGTTCCTGGTGGCTGCCTTGTTCGACGATTTGTCCGTTTGCCATCACTAAAATTTTATCGGCAGCTTGGATCGTAGCTAAGCGATGGGCGATCACAAAACTGGTTTTGCCTTCCATCATCGCTAAAAAGGCCGTCTGGATCTTTTGCTCTGTCAAAGTATCCACGGAACTTGTGGCCTCATCAAGGATCAGCATCGGTGGCTGACTGATCATTGTTCGAGCGATCGTCAAGAGCTGTCTTTGACCATCAGAAATTTTGATACCCTGCTGACCAAGGGGGGTATCTAAGCCTTGCGGTAAACGCATGACATAATCATACATATAAGATTTACGCAAAGCAGCGTAGATCTCCTCATCGCTTGCAGCAGGATTTCCATAAGTCAGATTTTCTCTCAGACTTGCATCAAACAGCCAAGTATCCTGTAAAACCATACCAAAGCTGCTGCGTAAAGAGTCACGCTGGATTTGCTGGATGTTGCTTCCATCTAGTAAAATCTCTCCCTGATCAACTTCGTAAAAACGCATCAGCAGATTGACTAAAGTGGATTTTCCCGCACCGGTTTTTCCTACAATAGCAACCGTTTCACCCGGTTGAGCAGTGAAATCAAAGTCTTCGATCAATCTTTGTCCTTTATTATAAGCAAAATCAACTTGTTTAAACTGAATTTTTCCCTGAATATCAGTCAGCACTTTCTTGTGACTATCATCGGCTTCAACCTGCTGATCAAGCAGCTGAAAGGTCCGCGTCAAACCAGCCAGCGCCGTCTGGATCTGAGTAGTGATACCCGAAATTTCAATAAAAGGCTTGGTGAATTGAGTAGCGTAAATAGTAAAACTGGAGATCACACCAATCGTTACCGGGCTATTGGCATAAAAAATCAGATAAGCTCCGGTAAAGCCAACTGCAATATAAGCTAAATGATCGACAAAACGAGTAGCCGGATTACTTAGAGAAGAAGAAAACTGGGCTCTTTGACCTTTGACATAAAGTTTCTGATTGATCTTTTCAAATTCAGCCTGATTGGCGTCTTCTCTTTGAAAAGCCTTGACAATTTTCTGATTACCGATCATTTCAGTAACAAAACCCGATACATCGCCGATAATTTCTTGCTGTGCGGCAAAGTCTTTTTGTGAAGCATTGGCCAGTCCAAAACTAACTAAAAACATGACTGGAGTGGAAACTAGAACCACTAAAGTCAGCACACCACTCATTTTAAGCATCACGACCAGAGCGATGATGACGACTGACATGCCGCTAAAAAGCTGGTTGAAGATCTGTGCAACTGCAATTGAGATATTATCCATGTCATTGGTAAAACGACTGGTGATATCGCCATGCGAATTTTGGTCATAATAACGAAGCGGCAGCTGATTGAGATGGTTGAAGGTATCTTTGCGTAAATCAGCGACTGACTGATAGGCAACGAAATTTCCCAGCCTTTGAATGACCCACTGACTCAGTGTTGTGATCACTACGATAGCTGTAAATAAACCGACAACTTTAAATAAGGCGCTAAAGTCAACCTGATCTTTACCTACCAGCTGATCGATCCCGCGACCAATTAAATAGGTCATATAAACCGTGGTACTGCCACACAGGACACCGAGGATCACAGCCGTCCAGTTTTGTTTTTTATAGTGAGCCAAATAAGTTAAAAAGCGTTTGAAACTGGTCATATCCAGACTATGGCTAAACATCTGCACCCTCCTCTTGTGAAGCAAAAATTTCCTGATATTGTTTGGATGCCTGCAGCAGCTTGTCATGCTTGCCGTAAGCGACTAATTCACCGCTGTCCATCACTAAAATCTGATCAGCATCCTGGATCGAACGAATTCTTTGCGAGATGATCAGAACAGTAGCAGGTATTTCTTTTAAAGCCTGGCGTAAATCGTAATCTGTCTGATAATCAAGCGCACTTAGAGAATCATCCAGGATCAGAATTTCAGGCTTTTTAATTAAAGCGCGGGCAATCGTAAGTCGCTGCCTTTGACCTCCGGATAAATTTTTACCTCCTTCATTGATGGCAGTATCAAGTTTTTGCGGTAAAGCTGCCACAAAGTCTTCTGCTTGAGCAAGCTTTAAGGCATACCAGCATTCTTTATCACTGGCTTCTTTTTTACCCCACTGCAGGTTTTCACGGATGGTGCCGGTAAATAAGACGGCTGTCTGAGGTACTATGCCGATCGTTTGACGCAAATCTTTTAACGGCCAGTCGCTGACATTGATACCATCAACCAGGACGCTGCCTTGACTGCTGTCATAAAAGCGCGGGATCAATTGCGTCAAGGCAGTCTTGCCGCTGCCCGTGGCACCAGTGATCCCAATCATCTGTCCGCCTTTAATGGTAAAATCAATATGTTTTAAAGCTAAACCAAAATCAGCCGAAAAACGAAAATCAACCTGCCTGAATTCAATTTGTCCTTGTCTGCTTTGGGGCAATTGGGTCTGCTGGGCATCCTTGATCTCAACTTGGGTATCTAGCAGCTGGTTGATCCGTTCAGCTGAAGCCGCAGCTCGCGTGAAGATAACCACCAGATTGGAAATAATAATCAGCGATAGCAGCATCTGATTCATATAATTGACCAGAGCTAAAATCTGCCCTTGTTGTAAAGATCCCAAGTTGACCTTGATCCCGCCCAGCAATAGAATTGCTAAAATTCCCATATTTAAAATAAAAGTTGTCATCGGATTGAGCAAAGCCGAGATATTTGAGACACGGATATAAACTCTGGATAGTAAATCAGTCGACTCATCAAAGCGCTTGATCTCAGTTTTGCGCCGACTGAAAGCGCGAATGACACGCACACCGCTTAAGTTTTGGCTGACGATCTCATTGATCCGATCCAGATAAGTCTGGACTTTTTTGTAAAGCGGCACTGAAGACTTAACAATTGCAAAAAGAATCAGACAGAAAAGAGGTAAGATAATCAGAAAAATCAAACCGATCTGCCGGTCGATCGAAAAAGACATGACCACAGCTCCGATACTTAAAAAAGGAGCCCTTACAACCAGACGGATCAGCATGGCTAAAGCCAACTGCAACTGGTTGATATCATTGGTCATCCGGGTGATCAAGGTGTCTGTTCCAAAATCATTTAATTCCTGATGGGAAAAAGAATTAATTTTTTTCATTAACTGATTACGCAACTCAGTTCCAAATCCCTGAGAGGCAAAAGATGAAAAATACTGACAGATACTGGCAAAAGCTAAACCGATAATGGAAGTCAGTATCATTAATAAAGTCATTTTTCTGACGAGTTCCCAGTCGTTTTGCCGGATCCCGTCATCAATCAGCTTGGCCATTAATAAGGGTAAAAACAATTCAAACAAAGCTTCCAGAAACTTAAAAAAAGGGCCTAGGACCACTTGTTTACGATAGTTTCTGGCATATTTTAATAAACGAATCATGACTGTCCTCCTGTTGCAATAATTAGCTTCATTGTAGCTCATACAAATAAAAAAGGCTAGAAAAGTCCGTACAGACACAATGTAAAACAAAAGAAATAATTGTAATATAATGTCAATGAAATGAAATAATTTAATCGTTTTCTTCTAGTATAATGTAAATTGTTGGAGTTAAAAATGAAAAAGGGGTTGCTTAAATAGTGAAGGTAAAAAAACTAATCGCAATTGGCTTGTTAACTGTTATGCTTTTGCCGCAAGCAGCTAATGCCCAGTCACTGAGCGAGCTGGATAAAGAAGAAGCCAAGCTGACTGAACAAAGTCAAAGTATCAGTACAGAAGTGGATGCGGTCTTAGATCAAGTCAATACAAAATATCAGCAAGTCGAAGAAATTAAAACAAAAATTGCTAAAAATGAAACTTCTTTGGCCAAAACGAATCAGGAAATAAAAACAACCAAGCTATCGATTGAAAATAGAAAAGCAGTCGTTGCCAAGCGTTTGAAGAGTCTACAGTTAAATCAGACAAATCAGGATAAATTAGCGGTTTTATTAGAAGCTGATAATCTGCAGGATCTTTTACGCAGTATTTATGCCATGGGGGTCATGCAAAATGCTGAAAAAGAAGAAATGCAGCGCTTATCTGAAGAAAGTATCAAGTTAAAGGACTTACAAGAAAAAGAAATCAAGACACAATCTGACTTACAAGCCAATAAAGAAAGCTTGGATAGCGAGACTGAAAATCTGAATGGTCAGATTACTGCTTTACGGCAAAAGCTATCGGACAACAAAGTGGCTTTAGAAGATATCGCCAACAGTAAAGTAGTCGAAAAAGCCCGCTTGCAGGCTGTGAAAGAACAAAAGGAAAAGGCAAAGTTAGCCGCACAAAAAGCTGCCGAAGAAAAAGCTCAAGCAGCTGCAAATAAGGTGCAGACCCAGACAGTTTCTAAAAAAACGGCGAGTCAGGACCAGCCGGCAACTGCTAAAAAAACGCAACCGACCAAGACCGCTCAAGCCAGCAAAACGGCAACTTCGACCAAGAGCTCAGCAGCCAGCCAAAAAGGCGGTAAAACCATGAGCATGCAGTCAACCGCTTATTCAATGGCCGAGTCGGTCAATACTTATTTTACGGCCATGGGTACAGATTTACGTAAAAATCCGCGTGTCATTGCAGTGGATCCCAGTGTGATCCCGCTAGGTTCGATCGTAGAAGTCGAAGGTTACGGGGTAGCTTTAGCTTCTGATACGGGAGGCGCGATCAAAGGCAACATTATTGATGTTCATTTTAAAACCGTTCAGGAATGTGTCAATTGGGGTCGTCGTCAAGTACAAGTTACCATCTTGCAATAAGAAACAAAGACTGTGACAAATGTCTAAGTAAAGTGATATGCTAAGTGCAGATCATAGATATGTCACAGTCTTTTTATTATGTAAGATAAGGAGTTTTTTATGAAAACCTTGATCGTGGTCTCTCATCCTGAGATCGATAATTCAGGTTCACAACAATATCTGAAGAAATCACTGCCAGATAATAAAAACATTACTTGGCATCACCTGGAGAGTCTGTATTCAAAAAAAGCAATCGATCGTGAAAAAGAACGCCAGCTATTAGCCGCACATGATCGTATCATCCTGCAGTTTCCTTTTTACTGGTATAGTGCTCCAGCAAAGCTAAAACAGTGGCTGGATGAAGTACTACTGACTGACGACTCTTTAAGAGGCAAAGAATTGGGTCTGGTTTTAGTGATCGGCTCAGCCGCAAAAGATTATCAAGTCGGCGGCCAAGTTGACTTTGATTTAAGTACATTAACCAGTCCTTATCAGGCAATCGCAAAAAAACTGCAAATGAATTTCTTAAAGTTGTTTCCGATCTTTCAATTTCATTACATGGATGAGAGTGAAAGGATGCAGCTTTTAATTTCTTATCAGCAGTACTTGACCTTGAGTGATTTTGACTCATTAAGGGCAAAAGAACAGTGGTTTTTGTCAAATTTGGCTAAGACAGAGGATGCATTACTCATGCAAGTGAAAGAACAGCTGCTGGATAATCGTAGCGACTTGGATGAACTGGAGTTGTATTTGAAAGGAAAGTGAAGATGACGGAAAATGAGTGGCTCTGCCAGGCGTTGACAAAAAAGAGCGCCACCAGTAAGGATTACCGTCAGCGGGCTTTTTTACTGGCCTTAAGCGACTTGCTAGAAGAGCAGGCAAGCAGAATAGAAAAGCGCCAAGGTCAGTTAGACGGCAGTCTCTGGTCACCGACTGAGTGGGATGAATAAAGCAGGCTTTCGTGATTGAAAGCCTGCTTTATTGATTATTTAACGGCATCGCGCACGCTTTGAGCAACTACTTTTGCTACAGCAGGATCAAAGGCATCTGGAATGATGTAATCGGTGCGCAAATCTTTTTCAGCAATCACATGAGCAATACCAAAGGCTGCAGCCAGCTGCATTTCGTCAGTAATGTCAGTGGCCTGTGCATCTAAAGCCCCTCTGAAAATCCCCGGAAAAGCCAGCACATTGTTGATCTGGTTGGCAAAATCACTGCGTCCTGTCCCTACAATAAAGGCACCGCCAGCTAAGGCTTCAGCAGGCATGATCTCTGGTGTCGGATTGGCCATGGCAAAAATAATCGGCCGGTCATTCATCGTTTTTATCCACTCTTTTTGCAGAACATCAGGTGCCGAAACTCCAATGAAAACATCGGCGTTTTTCAAGGCTTCCTGCAGTGAACCATGCAAGTGTCCGGCATTTGTCACCTGGGCGATGGGCTGATGGCGCGGATCTAAAGCGGGATCATCGGCTGCAATGATCCCTTTTTTATCCACTAATAAAAGATCCTTGATTCCTGCTAATAACAGTTTTTTAGCAATGGCAATGCCTGCCGAACCGCCGCCATTGATCACTACTCGCGCTTTTTTAAGCGGGATATCAGCTAATTTCAAGGCATTATATAAAGCCGCTAAGACGACAATAGACGTACCATGCTGATCATCATGGAAAACGGGGATGTCAAGCTCGGCCTTCAGTCGGCTTTCGATTTCAAAACAACGTGGTGCGGCGATGTCTTCTAAGTTGATCCCGCCAAAAGTCGGAGCGATCATCTTGACACTGGCAATAATTTCTTCTGTGTCCTGGCTGGCTAAACAAATCGGGATAGCATCGATCGCACCGAAGCGTTTAAATAGGATCGCTTTGCCTTCCATTACCGGCAGGGCTGCCGCAGCCCCGATATTACCTAAACCCAATACCGCCGAACCATCACTGACAACGGCTACCGTATTTTTTTTAGTGGTGTATTGATAGACGTCCGCCTTATTAGCAGCAATCGCCTGGCTGACTGCCGCTACTCCCGGAGTATAGGCAATCGCTAAATCTTCTTTATTATTAACGGGAACTTTGGGTGTGATGGCTAATTTGCCACCGAATTTCTGGCTCTGCTCTAAAGCCGCTTTTTTTACATCGGTCATAGCGTTTCTCCTTTGCTTTTATTGCTGCCTTTATTA
>DATGVB010000131.1:0-3887 GCA_035300805.1 Tetragenococcus sp.
TATTCGCGAATCATAGATTTTGCCGAGTTCAGAAAAATTGCCGATGAAGTTGGAGCTAAACTGATGGTTGATATGGCACATATTGCAGGTTTAGTTGCAAGTGGGTTACATCCAAGTCCAGTTCCTTATGCGGATATCACAACAACTACGACCCATAAAACCTTACGTGGTCCGCGTGGTGGGATGATCCTGACTAATGATGAAAGGCTGGCTAAAAAAATTAATAGTAATATTTTTCCTGGTATTCAAGGAGGGCCCCTGGAACACGTGATTGCTGCTAAAGCTGCAGCTTTTAAAGAAGCCTTAGATCCAAAATTTAAAGAATACAGTCAACAAGTTATTGACAATGCCAAGGCGATGGAAACAGTATTTAATGAAGCGCCTTTTGCCCGCTTGGTTTCTGGTGCAACGGATAATCATTTACTCTTAATTGAAGTGACAGATTATCAAATGACGGGTAAGGAAGCTGAACAACTGCTAGATTCTGTAAATATTACAGTGAATAAAAATACGATTCCCTTTGAAAAATTAAGTCCATTTAAAACAAGTGGCATACGCATCGGGACCCCGGCCATTACTAGTCGTGGTTTTAAAGAAGCAGATGCACAGCAAGTAGCACAATTAATTATCAAAGTACTAGAAAATAAAGAGAATGAAAAAATTTTAAATGAAGTCAGAGCAGCAGTCAAACAGCTGACTGAGGCGCATCCGATTTATACTAATCAGGTTTCTTAAAGCATTTTTATATCAGAAATCTTTGCCTAAAGCTATTTGCTTGTAGTCATTAATTAGATTACAATAAAAGAAAAATATAAAGGGGTTTTTACAATGGGAAAATTTCAAGTAATTGATCATCCGTTAATTCAACACAAACTGACTATTATTCGTGATAAAAATTGTGGCACAAAAGTTTTTCGGGAAGTCGTTGATGAAATTGCCATGCTGATGGCTTATGAAATTTCACGTGATATGCCGACAGAAGAAATTGAAATTGAAACACCCATGATCAAAACAACTCAAAAAACTTTAGCAGGAAAAAAAGTAGCAATTATTCCAATTTTACGTGCTGGTTTAGGGATGGTAGATGGTATTTTACAATTGATCCCTGCTGCAAAAGTGGGCCATGTGGGAATGTTCCGTGATGAAGAAACTTTGGAACCACATGAATATTTTGTAAAAATGCCTGAAGATATTGATAGTCGCCAGCTACTAGTAGTTGATCCTATGTTAGCGACAGGCGGTTCAGCAATTATGGCGATTGATTCTTTGAAAAAGCGTGGGGCTTCAAACATCAAATTTGTTTGTTTAGTTTCTGCTCCTGAAGGTGTTAAGGCCTTGCAGGAAGCTCATCCTGATGTGGATATCTACACAGCTGCTTTAGATGATCACTTGAATAAAGATGGCTATATTGTACCTGGTCTAGGCGATGCCGGGGATCGTTTATTTGGAACCAAATAAAAAAAGAGGAGAAATCCTCTTTTTTATTTTTTTATTCAATTGTTTTCATCTTTTTATAATTGATGATGATAACTCCGTTACTTTGTATTAATAATTCTTCATTGTCGCTGGTCTCATCAATTTCAATGACGGCAGAGTTTTTTAGCTGTTTTGTGATGGTCCCTGTTTCTAGACGATTATGAACTTTGAAAACGACGCGGGTATGTACTTTAAAGAGTTTGCCTGCTTCTGACGGAACAACAGTTGAATCAAATTTACCAAATGTTGCCATTATGAAAAACCTCCTTATAATACATTATAACACTTTTTTTGAAAATTTTCAGATAATTCCTTGCTTAGAATGAGTCTCGTTTAATTTGTTAGTGAAAATACAAATTAAGGTATTTATTTTCTTATTGACTAAATCAATAAGAGCCGGTGACATTGATAGTAAAAATGAATTAGAAGAGCTATTAACTAAGTGATAATATTGTGTAGAAAATAGTTTTCAAATTTTATTTAATACTAAAAAAAATTTAGTTACAAGTTGTTTGTCAACTTTTATTGTGCAAAAACAAACAAATAATCTTGTTGATGACAATAAGTAATTAAGCTAATCCAACAAATAAAATTGAATGGAATATTTTAGAAGATTTGTTTTTTAAACTACGATCTGGTAAAAAATTTTTAGGGACGGTGTACAAATGTTTTTATTTTTAGGTTTTATTGCGATTTTGTTGTCTTTGTATGTATTAGTGTATTTACAAAAAGAAAAGAAATGGGCTTTTTCCAAACGGGTTGTCTTAGGTCTTGGATTAGGCATTGTTATCGGTCTGGTTTTTAATCAGTTATTAGCTGGCAATGATGCTGTTGTATTTGCTGATTGGGTCGGGATGATTGGCGGCGTTTATGTGAAGTTACTGCAAATGATTGCCATTCCACTGGTTTTTATTTGTGTGATTTTAGCCTTTACGACTTTTGAATTAAAAGATAATGTGTTAAAGACCAGCATTACGATTATTGGAACTTTGATTGTAACAGCGGGAATTGCTGGTGTGGTTGGAATTTTTACAGGGTATTTTTCAAAAATTGATGCTAGCTCGTTTAAGATCACAGATTCAATCGCAGCTTCTACAAGTGAAATGCAACAGACTTATGTAGAGGGTGGCGAACATACCTTGACTTTGCCACAAAAAATTGTGGAAGTTTTTCCATCCAATCCATTTCTTGATTTAACTGGACAACGACCAAGTGCTACAATTGGGGTAGTTATTTTTGCCCTGTTCTTAGGGCTTGCTTATCTAAGAATCAAGGATACCAAGGTGGAACAAGCTGAATTATTTAAAAAAATGATGGACAGCATTTATGAAGTAGTGATGGCGATTGTTCGTCTATTTATCGCTTTTGCACCCTATGCTGTTTTGACGATTATGACAACTACTATTATCAGCAATGATGGGGGAGCTGTCATGAAATTGATTCAGTTTTTTGCGGCAAACTATATTGGCTTACTAGTAATGTTTTTAATTCATTTATTGATTTTAGCCTTTTGTGGTTTATCTCCTGTTTATTTTGTGAAAAAAGCATTTCCAGTTTTGTCATTTGCGTTTATTACAGCTTCAAGTCCAGGAGCCTTACCGATGAATGTAGAAATGCAGGACGAATTAGGTGTACCACGGGGTATTTCTAGTTTAGCAGCCTCTTTATCCATTTCAATTGGGAAAAATGGTTGTACGGGTGTCTATCCAGGAATCATAATGGCAATTATTGCTATGGCTGAAGGGATCAATCCTCTTTCACCACAATTTTTATTAAGTGCAGTCGCAGTGATTGCGATGACCTCCTTTGGTGTAGCTGCTACAGGTGGCGGTGGTACAGTAGCTACGATTATCGCTTTGTCAGCTTTGGGATTACCCGTTGGTTTAGTGGGAGTTTTCATCGCAGTAGAACCCTTGGTCGACATGGGAAGGACCGTTGTTAATATTACTGGTGGGATCGTTGCTAGTGCGGTTTGCTGTAAAGTCAATGGGATCAAGTTGCATTCAAAAGCTGCGGCAGAGGATTTGCAGACAGCACCAGCAAATAAGTAATTTAGTGTACACAAAAAGAAAAATTCATCGTATCAATGAGATGTGGTATGGATCAGACACTGTGAGTGGATCCGTTGTAAAAGACTTTTTTAGGAGAACCTATGAAAATTAACATTCCTGGTTATAAAACATTGGACTTAAAGTATCTTCTGCTAGATTATAATGGAACAATTGCCACAGATGGTGAAATTCCGGTAAAGATAAAAGAAAAGTTGGTTTCGCTAGCTGAAACTTTTGAAATCTATGTCCTTACAGCAGATACTCATGGGACTGCCATATCAATGTGTGAGGAGCTGCCGCTTGAAATTCAGACATTTCCCAGTGATACGGCCATGCAGTCAAAACTAGCCATTGCCAGTA
>DATGVB010000132.1:0-3755 GCA_035300805.1 Tetragenococcus sp.
TGAGGGTGCAGAGCTTTACTGATTTTCAAAAAGAACTTTTTACTAAATATTAAAAGGAGTTTTTATGTCAAAAAGAAAAATTATTATCGACACTGACCCGGGTATTGACGATGCGGCTGCGTTGGCTTTGGCACTTTTTGCTAAAGAGCTGGACGTGAGCTTACTTACAACTGTTGCCGGTAATGTGAAAATCGATTATGTTACTAATAATGTTTTAAAGTTATTAAAATTTTGGAAGCTACGACTGCCTGTAGCTAAAGGTGCCAGTCAGCCAATATTGCGCCAAGTGCGTGATGCAAGTGATGTGCACGGTAAGAATGGCTTAGCGGGTTATGAATTACCATTAGCCGATGAAGAAAATTTATTAACAGAATTTGCTGTAGAGGCAATTTATCACACTTTAAAAGAAAGTAATGAAACAATCACAATCGTAGCGATTGGCCCATTGACCAATATTGCTTTACTTTTAACCCAATATCCAGAAATCAAAGACAAGATTGCCGAAGTTGTCATTATGGGAGGCGCTTTGGGTCGGGGGAATTTTGAGGTTTTGGCGGAGTTTAATTTTGCCATTGATCCTGAAGCCGCCCAGATTGTTTTTCAAAGTGGCTTGCCCCTGGTCTTAGTGCCTTTGGAAGCGGGAAGTCAGGCAAAGCTCTATCAGACTGACGTAGAAGAATTACAAAAACTCAATCCAACAGGGGAAATGTTGTATGCTTTTTTTAAAAAGTATCGTGGTGGTAGTTTTACTACAGGTTTAAAGATGTATGATGCTTGTGCAGTGGCATTTCTATTAAAGCCTGAGTTATTTACTATAGAAGATGCCTACGGAGTGATTGAAACCCAGGGAAAATACACTGCTGGTGCCAGCGTGCTCGATCTAAAAGGTTTGTTGGGCCAAAAAGCCAATTGTCGTGTATGTGTAGCAACTAATGAGACAGAATTTCGCAGATGGTTTATCAGTCGGATTAAGGAGGTAAAATGAATACTGTAATTTTTGATATGGATGGCGTTTTAGTCGATTCGGAGTATAGTTTTTTTGCAGCAAAATCAAGAATTTTACATGAAAATGGCATCGATGTTTCTGAGGATTATCATTATCCTTTTATGGGGACAACTGGAGAATTTATGTGGCAGAAAATCAAGCAGGATTTTCCTTCATTATCTTTACCAGCGGCTGATTATATCACACAAATGAATGATTACAGAGAACAGATCATTAAAAAAAATGGAGTTAGAGCAGTTAGTGGAGCTGAAAATTTGTTAAAACGTTTATCAATGGCTGACTTTAAGATTGGTCTAGCTTCTGGGTCGCGAAAAAATGAAGTAGAACATAATTTGACTGAATTGGGCTGGACACAATATTTTGATCAATGGGTCAGCGCAGAAGAAGTAGCCCATTCCAAACCAGCTCCAGATGTATTTTTACGAGCAGCCGACTTGCTGCATTCAGATCCGGCAGACTGTCTGGTTTTTGAAGATACTAAAAACGGCAGTCAGGCCGCTAAAGCCGCGGGCATGTATTGCATCGGTTTTGCTAATCCCCAATATCCTCTGCAGGATCTTGGGGCAGCTGATCAAGTAATCGACGATTTTTCCTTAGTCGATTTAAAAAATATTAAGTCCAATTTTAATTGACTAGTATTTAATAAGAAGAATTCAACTAGATAGAAATCATGGCAATTAGCGTTAATTAAACCTGTAATAAATGGTTATAATTGCGCGAACTTTGTCATGATTTTTTTGCAGATTATCTTTAATCTAACAAATTATCTTGTTCACAAACTATTTATTTTGCGTTTTACTAACAATGAGATATTGAAAGATTTCAAATCATAGAAGCAAGAGGTAGGAATAATGAAGAAAACAGTTTTTAAATGGGTTGTTCTAGTAATGGAGTTCTTTTCCCTTTATTATTTTAATTGTTGCTTTGATGCCATTTACCCGACTTTTAGCAGGAACGACTATTGGTACAACAGCGGCAATCGTTCCTTTGACTTGTACCATGACGCCATATTTAGCCAGATTATTTGAAAATAATTTATTAGAGATCAATCCTTATACTTTGGATGCAGCAAAGTCAATTGGAGCTAGTAACCTACAGATTATTTTTAAGGTAATGGTGGTTGAAGCCCTGCCTAGTTTGATTTCTAGTCTTACACTCGCGATGATCTCAGTTCTGGGTTACACAGCAATGGCAGGAACAGTTGGTGCAGGTGGCTTAGGTGCCGTAGCCATCACCTATGGTTACCAGAATTTTGATAACACGATTATGTATAGTACGGTAGTGATCTTGATTGTATTTGTTCAATTCGTCCAATTTTTCGGCAACTATTTATACAAAAAAGTAAAATCTTGATTTTTTATTTTAGTTTTTTCACTAGGCAACTTTTATTTTAAATTGTTAATATATAGGAGGTTATTAAATGGCAAAAGAAATTTTAAAAGCAGAAACGGAGTCACTTGGAGGATTTAAAGTATCTTGTAAAGCTAGGGATTGTGAGTTTATTATTGATGAGCCGGTAAAAAGCGGCGGGACCAATGCTGGTATGAATCCACTTGAAACTTTATTGAATGCTCTTGGAGCTTGTATGACAATTATGGCGCAATCATTTGCTAGTACAAAAAAAATTAATTTAAAGTCATTTAAGGTAGAGTTGGAAGGGAAAATAGATACAGATAGATTAAATAAGAAGGCTAATGTTAAGGTTGGTTTTTCAAAAATAACAGCAAATATCCATATAAAAGCTGATAACACTACAGCCGAAATTCAAGATTTTGTTGATTTTATTGAGAAAACTTGCCCAGTTCGCGATACAATTGAAAATGCACCGAAGTTTGAGACAAAGATTGTGACTAATTGATTAATCTAAGAAAAAAATTTTTAAAAGATCCGGAAGCTTTATACAAAGCTTCCGGATCTTTGATATCTAAAAAATATGTTTGACTTTTAGTAGATTGTGATATTTTATTTAATCTTGAACTGATAACGATTCTTAAAAATGTTGAAGTATTGACGCAGCAATATCAGAAGACTATGCTAAAAATGTAAGAGTTATCACAATGGATTATTTATAATTTAATTGATTTTTTTTCTAGATCTTTTTTTAAAAAGATCCTTTTAGATAGAAAGGCAGGTTGTCAGTGCAATGAGAATTCTTGTGTGTATCAAACAAGTACCAGAGAGTAACAAAGTGGAAGTTGATCCAGTTACAGGTGTATTAAAAAGAGATGGTGCTGCTGCTAAAATGAATCCTTATGATTTATATGCTCTTGAAACGGCATTTAAGATCAGAGAGGAGAAAGGTGGCAGCGTTCATGTGATATCAATGGGTCCATCGCAAAGCAAGCAAGTGATCAGAGAAGCGTTCGCCATGGGTGCTGATAGCGGGACGCTGTTGTCAGATCGAAAATTCGGCGGTGCAGATGTCTTAGCGACTAGTTATACGCTTGCCCAGGGGATTAAAGCTTGCGGCAGATTTGATCTGATTTTGTGTGGTAAGCAGACAACAGATGGTGATACTGCTCAAGTAGGGCCGGAGATATCTGAATGGCTGGGTATTCCCTGTGTGGCCGATGTAGTAAGTATTGATCAAGTTGACGCGGATTCGATTACTGTCAGTATGGATCTTCCTAGTGAAAAAGAAGTTGCTCAGGTTAGTTTTCCTTGTCTTTTATCAGTAGATAAAGATATTTATTCACCACGCTTACCTTCTTATCTTAAAAAAATAGATACGAGTGAACGTGAAATTCAA
>DATGVB010000133.1:0-10483 GCA_035300805.1 Tetragenococcus sp.
AAATACCGTTCCAGTTTCCCTACTTTCTTTTCTACGTAATCGCGGATTGCTTGGGTTACTTCAATATTTTCTCCTCGAACATTATATCTGAACATATCAATTGCCCCTTTCATCTACCAATTAAAGAGGATAAAGGACCACTCTTTTATTCCTCTTCTTATAACTATTATATCGAAGTTTGCCATAAATGCAAAAAAAATCGCTGCCAATTTCAGCGAGCCAAAGAAAAAGTAGCCAGTTGTCTAGGCTTATAATCAAGTAAAATTTCGGCTGCATGAAAGAGCGTTCGCCCCGTCGTATAGACGTCATCGGCGAGCAGAACTTTTTTATTTTTGATCTGTTTTGCTGCTTCTGTTGCAATAAAAGCTTGTGGCGCGGCTAAGCGTTCCTGCCTATTTTTTTTCGATTGAGCGGTTGTATCTTTATTTTTTATTAATAGTTCACGGTTTTTGATCCCGGCAGCCTGCAAAAAAGCCAGCGTCTGGTTGAAACCTCTTTCTTGATAACGCTCTTCTGATAAGGGAACATAGGTTATTATCCAGTCTTTTCTTTTAGCAAAAAATTGCTGTATTTCGCCGGTAAAAGTCGCTGCCAAACGATAGTCCCCTAAAAATTTATATTGGTGGATCCAATCCTTAAAAGCCTGATCATAGACAAAAAGAGCCTTGTGGCAAAAAGAATAATTCGGATATTTCTTTTGCCATAAACGACATTCATCACACATTTCAACTTCTCCCATCTTACCACAAGTCGGACAAGCAGGTTCTTTGATCAGGGTGAAACGATTTTTACAAGCGGGGCAGCGTTCTGCCTGGATCGACCAGGGAAAACAAATCTCTTTTACTGTCAGATTACGGACTATTTCCTTCTGACAATAGCTACACTTCATTTTTCCACCCACTTTCTGGCTAATTGATTCATCTGCTTAATTTCTAGACAGGCCGCTTTGATTGCTTTAGTATACTGATCATAAAAATATATCACTTGTCCACGATGATACTGCCCTTTGCGGTCGACCCTACCTGCAATTTGTACTAAAGCTGACTTGCTATAAATTTCATGATTGGCTCCCATAACAATAACCGAGACATTTTCAAATGTCACACCACGCTCTAAAATATTGGTACAAAACAGGATCTGATAGGCACCTTGTCGCATATTTTCAACCTTTTCTTCACGTTTCTCGTCTTGAGAACAAACTTGTGCCAATGTTATAGCAGGAAAAAATGGAACAACTTTTTTAAATAAACATTTCATTAAAGCGATACTAGGACAAAAAACCAATACGTTATTGTCTTTGACTAGTTTTTTTAAATAACTCACTAATTTTTTAATTCTACCTTTCGTCTGATACGCATATTGCCATTTTTCATACCAGATAACTTGAGGTACGACAAGCGGACGCTGGTGAAAACGCAAAGGTAATTTAAGTATATGAAAATCACCAGCAATACTGCTTAATAGGTGTGCAGGTGGGGTCGCAGTCAGATAAATCTTTTGACCAGTGTCTTTGACTGCCTGTTTTTGAGCATAATCCAACAAGGGGTCTCCATCGTAAGGAAAAGCATCGATCTCATCAATAATAAGCAAATCAAATGCTTTAAAAAAATGAAGGAGCTGATGAGTCGTACAGATCGTCAGATCACTATAATAATAATCTTGGGCCGAATCTCCATAAAGCAATAAGGTTTTTTCTTTAGGGAAGACTGCCGAAAACCTTGGAAATAGCTCTCGACAAACATCAATACGAGGAGAAGCAATAGCAACTCTACCTCCTTTTTTTAGACAATCAGCAACCACCGGAAAAATCATTTCTGTCTTACCTGATCCGGTGACTGCCCAGATCAGAGAATTTTCTTTTTGTTCAAAATTTTCTACCACTTGATCAGCAATCTGTTTTTGAGCAGCTGTTAACTGACCGGACCAACTAAAATCAATTGACCGACTGGACTTTTCTAAAGATGAGCAACTAATTAAAAAGTCCGAACTTGTCACTCGGCCAAAATTAATGCAAGCTGGACAATAGTAATCTTCACTGGGCAACTGATTGCTCCCGATAGGAAAATCAAACCCACAACGCTCACATTTAACAGAGCTGTTAGTCATTGTCATTGCAAAACGAACAAGATATTCAGATGTTAATAGCTCAGCTTCTCTTTTTTTCATCACTTTTTGACGACCTACTAAATTCTCCATAAAAATCACCTCACTATAAAGAAACGCAAAAGAAGCAGAAATCTTTTTAAGATCTCTGCTTCTTAATATTTTTTTAAACTATAATAAATTTAAGGCACCGCGTAAAATACTTTCCCCATCTACCATACCATAATCTTTCATGTTAACGATATCTACTGGAACTTTACTTTCAGCCAGACATTTTTCAAAATCTGACTTCAAATAGCGAACTTGAGGTCCTAACAATAAAATATCGATCTTTTTTTCTTTTATCAAATCAGCTGCTTCAACCGCTGGTGCAGCAATAACATCAATATCTAAACCAAGATGTTCAGCTGCTCTTTGCATGCGAGAAACTAACATATTGGTACTCATTCCTGCTGCACAAACTAACATAATCGTCTTTTTTGACATATCCTAATTCTCCCAACTTTCTTTTCCTTATTTTTATCATACGTTTACATTATTTTTTATTAATAACCATTACTTGATTGGGCGAATCCAATTATTACTTTTTAATAAGGGCTGGAAAATCACAAATTCTTTTTCTAAGTTTACCGAAACAACTTCATAATTTGCATTCAGCCAGGCATAAGCTCCTTTTTCAGGGTAGCGATAATTATTGGCCCACCAATCAACATTCGTCCGTGCTGTTTTTGGTAAAGCTCTTGCTGGAAAAACTAACTCATCAATTTGTGTAAAAGTAAGCGTCACTTGATGACCACCATTATTTTTTAAATATGTAGTAATTGCATCATATTTTCTTTTATGTGCCATAAGACCGCCCCCTGATACTTATTATGCCGTCTTATTAAAAAAATTGCAACATTTGATAAAATGATTATACTAGAAGAAAAGTAATCACTAGGAGGATTTTTATTTGTTAAAAAGTTATTATACAATTCTAACAGATGGGCAAGCAGAAATTGAAGTAAAAAAATCACGTTTTATCTGTTCAATCAAGCGTATCAACTCTGAAAAAGAGGCCCAAGAATTTATCAATTTGCTCAAAAAAGAGCATTGGAAAGCCAATCATAATTGTTATGCGTATTTAATTGGAGAGAACAACGAGATAGAACGTTCATCTGACGACGGAGAACCCAGCGGCACTGCTGGAGTTCCCATTTTAGAAGTATTAAAAAAACAGGAATTACTCAATGTATGTGCCGTTGTCACGCGCTATTTTGGGGGCACCAAATTAGGCACCGGCGGTTTGATCAGAGCTTATTCTCATGCAGTTAGTAATGCGACGGTTAAAATCGGAATCGTACGAGCAACTTTAGAACAGAACGTTTTTGTTACTATTGACTATTCTTCGCTAGGAAAATTGCAGTATTTTTTAAAACAATACAACTACACCATCAAAGATAGTCAATTTCAAGAAAAAGTATGCCTGAGTGTGATGACCGAAGATACTGACCTTTTTAAAGCAGAAGTTACCGATTTATTAAGCGGTCAAGTATCCTTCAGTTTAGGAGAAAAAAGTTATACTGAAAAAAGAATTCTCCGATAGTCCCAATAAAAGCAGCTAATTCATTTAAAACAAAATTAAATGAATTAGCTATTTGTCTAAGTAAAATTCAAAACGGTTTCCAACATATTGACTGCGAACATATTCAAAGGGAGTACCATCATCAAAATAAGAAATCTGCCGCATCAAAAGAATCGCATCGCCTTTTTTGATGTTAAGATATTCGGCTTTTTTTTCAGAAGCAACAATAGCGGAAATCGTTTGATTGGCACCACCGATTTTACGCTTGCCTTTTTCTTCAAGTGTTCGATATAAAGAAGTAGAAATTTCTTTTTTATTAAAGTCACGAATAATTTTTTCCGGAATACTAGCTACCTCAAAGCAAATAGGTACATTATCGGCCAGGCGAACACGTTCCATCCGTAAGATAGCTTCATCAGATGACAGTCTTAATTTTTCCATTTCACTTGAGCTGGGATGAGTAAAAAAATAAGAAACAGCTTTACTAGAGGGCTTTCGTCCTTGTGAAAGCATAATTTCTGTAAAACTTGTGGTACCAGACATTTTTTCTTGTACTTTCCGTCTAGCAACATAAGTTCCTGAACCAATTTTGCGTTCGATGATCCCTTCGTCAGCTAAAGTCTGGATTGCTTGTCTAAGGGTCATTCGACTTACCCCAAAATCTTCAGCTAATTCTCGTTCTGAAGGTAAACGATCACCGATTTGCCAAAAGCCTGCTTCAATTTTTTCTTTGACTTTATCATGTATTTGAAGGTATACAGGTAATGTGTCTGCCATCTATTTCACCTACTTTTATTTCGCCTCTTAATGAATTTTTGCTTGCCATTTGATTCGTTGCTGTGTCAAACGATTTTTTTTTACTTGTATGTGGCCCTTCGAAACAGAGACCGCTACATCTTTTTTTGAAGTATGGTAAGCCGTTTGAGCAGCTTGTGTCACTTTTCTTTTAACTTGATCAACTATTTTCATAAAATCGCCCCCTTGTTTCTAGACTATCCTAAAAGATACATTATTTCAATAAAAAAAGCACCAGATCTCTCTGATGCAGCAACTGGGATAGCTGGATTCGAACCAGCGCATGATGGAGTCAAAGTCCATTGCCTTACCGCTTGGCTATATCCCAATAATGGAAATGGAGGGGAGTGGATTCGAACCACTGAACCGAAAAGGAGCGGATTTACAGTCCGCCGCGTTTAGCCACTTCGCTACCCCTCCAGGAGTCAAGAAAAACCCGACTCCAATATAATACAAGATATTTTAAATTTTTGCAAGTGATTTTCTCTGCTTTTTTACCATTAATCTTGTAAATTCCATTGACGGATGATCATCTCGATCGCTAAATCTAAAGTTTTACTGCTTCCCAAATCTTCATCCTCCATAAAACTTTGGAATTCTCTGGGACCATTAGTTAATACTTCACCAATTTTTTTACGGCCAATATAGAGCTCTGTCACATTATAGGTATTTCCCTGGATCGTTTTCTTTTTCTCTTCCAATTGCACTTCAATATCTTTATTTTTATTTTTGCTCACATCATTCACCTCTTTGCTATTTTAGCATAATTTGCCAAAAAGAAAACTGAAATCAGCTGTAATTACTGATTTCAGTTGACTAGAAATTTTAATTCGCTACACAACTGCTAACGTGGTATCCGGCTTCTTTTAAGACGCTAGAAATTTTTTCAACTTCTTTTGAAACAATTTGAATTTCAATCATTGTTTTATCTGATCTATGATCAACTACAATAGTGGAAATACTCAATTTAGCTTGGGCCAAAACCTGCGTTACATTCGCTAGTATTCCCGGATGATCTTCTGTAATTTCAATTACAACTCTAGTCCCGCCTGTTTTATAATCAGTTATTTTTAAAAAAGCATCAAAAATATCATTATTGGTAATAACACCTAACAGATGATTTCTCTCTAATACTGGCAATACTCCAATATTATTTTTACGCATGATAAAAATAGCTTTTTCTAAGATGGCATCTGGTTCAATGGTTTCTACTTTTTTGATCATTACATCTGCAACCGTTGTTTTATTTAATAAATAATTGACCTCATGCACACTCAAACTTGTTGCTTGAGAAGGCATTGCTTCTTGAATAACTCCTTGTGTGATCAAGCCAACTAGTTTATCATCAGCCAATACTGGTAAACGGTGGATATCATTTTCTTTCATCAAATCGATCGCATCAAAAATTGGTGTTGTAGGTGCGACAGTGACCAAATCTGTTGACATAAAATCTCGTACTGCCATTTTCTTAACCTCCTAAATACGCTTTTTTTACTTCTTCACTTTCAGCAAGTTGCTTGCCTGTACCTTCCAAAGCAATTTCGCCACTTTCGAGTACATACCCTCGATTGGCAATTGATAGAGCCATTTGAGCATTTTGTTCAATTAATAAGATGGTTGTTCCTTGTTTGTTGATTTCTTCGATGATCGAAAAGATCTCTTTAATGAAAATAGGTGCCAATCCCATAGAAGGCTCATCCATTAATAATAACTTAGGTCTGGACATCAAAGCACGTCCCATAGCCAGCATTTGTTGTTCTCCACCTGAAAGAGTAGAAGCATCCTGGTTTTTTCTTTCTGCTAATATGGGAAAGCGATCAAAAATCTGTTTGAATGTTTCCTGATAATCTTTCTGTAAAAAAGCACCCATTTCTAAATTTTCTTTGACCGTTAAACCACGAAAGACGTGACGTCCTTCAGGTACTTGAGAAATTCCTTGAGCTACGATCTTTTGCGGCTGTTTTTTATCAATTGAATGATCTAAAAAGCTGACATGACCACTTTTGGCTCGAACTAAGCCTGAAATCGTACGTAAAATAGTTGTTTTCCCAGCTCCATTAGCCCCTATCAGTGAAACAATTTCTCCTTCATTGACATGAAAGGAGACATCGTGAACGGCTTCGATCATGCCGTAACGAACGGTTAAATTTTCAATCTTTAACATCAAGCTTCACCCCCTAGATAGGCAGTAATTACTTCTGGATTGGCCTTGATTTCATCTGGTGTCCCATTAGCGATCACACGACCATATTCCAGTACATAGATCCTTTCACAAACATCCATAACAAGACTCATATCATGTTCGATCAATACGATCGTAATCGCAAATTTTTCTTGAATTTCACGAATCAGACCGGTTAGATCCGCAGTTTCATTTGGATTCATTCCGGCCGCTGGTTCATCTAAGAAAAGGATCTTAGGCTCTGTTGCCAAAGCCCGTACAATTTCCAGCCGCCGTTGTTGACCGTAAGGTAAGTTTTTAGCTAAAGTATCTTTTTTATCTGCCATTTTAAAAATTGAAAGCAGATCAAGAGCCTTATCATTTAGCTCTTTTTCACTTGAATAAAATTTAGGCAGACGTAAAACACTACTTAAAAAATTTTCCCGATGCTTAGAATTCATTGCAATCAATACATTTTCCATTACTGTCAATTGCTTGAACAAACGAATATTCTGGAAAGTTCGTGATAAACCCAAATCAGCTATATCATAAGGTTTCATACCATTTAGAATTTTTTTATCGCCCTTAATTTCTAAAGTAACTTCACCTGAAGAAGGAATATAAACGCCCGTTAGCAAATTAAACAAGGTGGTCTTCCCGGCTCCGTTGGGACCGATCAAACCCACAAGCTCATTTTCTTCCAAAGAAATATTAACATTGGCAACGGCAGCTAGACCGCCAAAATTTTTAGTTAAATCTTTAACTGTTAACAGAGGCATCGTGGTCGTCTCCTTTCTTTGTAAAGCGTTCGACTAATTTTTTCAGAGAAAATTCCCATGTTCCTAATAAGCCGCCTGGTTTAAAAATCATAATAATAATGATCGTCAAGGAATAAATAATCATACGTAAGCTACCGAAATCTTGTAAATACATATTTAAAATCCCTAAGACTCCTGCAGCCAGGATTGCACCGGTTGTACTTCCCATACCACCAAAAACCACGATAATCAAAATATCAATTGATTTCATAAAACCATAATCACTAGGAAAAACAGATTGCTGGTAAGTTGCATAAAGTGACCCTGCCAGACTAGCCAGCATTGCTCCCAACACGAAGGCTGTAACTTTATATTTAGTCGTATTAACCCCCATCGCTTCAGCAGCTATTTCATCTTCACGAACGGATAAAGTTGCCCGGCCTGCTCCTGAATGAATATAGTTTGAGACCAGAACAACTGCTAAAACCATAAAAATAAAAACGACTTGCCAGTTACTAAATTGAGGGATCCCAAAAATTCCTGCAGGACCATTGGTCACTCCTTCAGCATTGACAATAGTAATACGAATAATTTCTGAAACACCTAAAGTAGCAATCGCCAGATAATCCCCTTTAAGACGCAAGGTAGGTATTCCCACTACCAAAGCAATCAAACCTGCTACGACCATCCCTAGAACTAAAGATAGCACAAAACCAAAGTAAGTCGGATTGTCTTGTGTGATCAGGGCTGCTGCATAAGCTCCAATTGCCATAAAGCCCGCATGGCCTAAGGAAAACTGGCCTGAAAAACCGATGATCAAGTTTAAACTAACGGCTAAAATAATATTGATCCCGATATTTACAATGATTGCATCAGTAAAAATTGTAATGACACCTGTATTATACAAAGCGAACAAGGCAAAGTAGATGACACAGGCAATAACCAGCCATGCGATATTATATTTCAAATTCTTTTTCATCTTGATCGCCTACACTTTCTCTTTAATGTTTTTGCCTAATATTCCGGCTGGTTTTGCTAGTAGGATGATGATCAATACAATGTAGACTAAGGCATCTTTAAAATCAGAAAAGCCTAAAGCTGTTGCCAAAGTTTCAACCATGCCAATCGCAAAACCGCCTAAAGCAGCTCCCGGAATACTCCCAATTCCACCTAAAACCGCCGCAACAAAGGACTTGATCCCAGGGGTAAAACCCATCATCGGATCAATCGAATTATAATACAAACCAATCAATACTCCACCGGCAGCCGCCATTGCTGAACCCAAAGCGAAAGTAAAAGAAATTGTCCGATTGACATTGATTCCCATTAGTTGCGCTGCATCGCTATCCACACTGACTGCCCGCATCGCTTTACCCATTTTAGTTGTTTTGATAATAAGCTGAAGTAAGATCATCAAAGTAACTGAAACCAGCAATATCAACAACTGAACATTACTAACATTAATAAAACCAAGTGAATAGCTTTTCCGCAAAATGGATTGGGGAAAGGGACGAGAGTCAGCCGAAAAGAAGTAAATCATCAAATTTTGTAATAAATAAGATACCCCAATTGCGGTAATCAGTGCAGTGATACGTTCTGATTTTCTCAATGGCCGATAAGCCAAAAACTCAATTACCACTCCCAAAATCGCACAAACAACCATTGAAACAGCCAAAGCTATAAAAAAGCCCCAAGCATTTGGCAGAACTTTCCATGTATTGAATAGATTAATTAAAAAATAGCCGACAAAACTACCAATCATATAAATATCGCCGTGGGCGAAGTTGATCAGCCCGATAATACCATAAACCATGGTGTAACCTAGAGCCATCAAGGCGTAAATACTTCCTAGAAATAATCCATTCACAAGCTGTTGAATCATTATTTCCATACTTATCACTTCCAATAAAAATAAATTTTAAAACTGGGACAAAAATCGCAAATCTGATTTTGCCCCAGTCTTTTTTCTTTGACTATTATCCCGCTTAGGGTTCTACAATATCTGCAGCATCTTCTTTACCATCTTTGAAGCTAACAACAACTAATGATTTTTCAGGATTATGATTCTTATCCATCGAAATATTACCAGTAACTCCTTTAAAATCTTTCAGTTTTGTTAAACCTTCTCTAATATCTGCCGAATCTGCCGAATCCTGATCTTCAATTGCTTGTTTGATCATAAAGACTGCATCATAAGATAGAGCATTAAATGTTGAAGGTTCTTTACCATACTTGTCTTTAAAGTCTTTGATGAACGGTTTGACTGTATCGTTGGCTGGAGCTAAAGCTGAGAAGTGTCCTGTGTATAAAACATTATTGACATTTTCAGCACCGGCTAGTTTGATCATCTTCTCATCACCAAAGCCGTCTGCTCCGAGAATCGGCTGTTCAATTCCCATTTCACGAGCTTGTTTGATGATCAAGCCAGCTTCTTCATAATAGCCCGGCAGATACAAGGCATCAAAATCTGTTTTCTTAATTTTTGTTAGTGCCGCCTGGAAGTCTTTATCACCCTTGGTAAAGTTCTCCTCAGCAACGATTTCGCCTTTGTATTCTCCTTTAAATGCTTTTTTCAAACCTGTTGCATAATCACTTGAATTATCACCTAAAATCGCAACTTTATTAGCATCTAAGGTTTCTGTAGCGTACTTCGCTAAGATTACACCCTGGAAGCTGTCTTGGAAACAAGAGCGGAAAACATAATCCTGGACTTCTCCTTTATTTAGTGTAATTGAATCATCAGTAGCTGAAGGTGTTACTAATGGTACCTGCGCTTTTGTCACATTCGGAATTGCTGCCTTAACTGCACCTGAAGTTGCCGGACCAACCATGGCTACCACCTTGTCATTAGTTGTTAAATTAGCTGCCACTGTCGCTGCTTCATTGTTGTCCGACTTATTATCTTTAGTGACTAATTCGATTTCTTTACCCAATATGCCGCCATCTTCATTGATCTTTTCAACTGCTAATTTAGCACCATCACGTTCTTGAGTACCATAACCAGCCACCGCTCCGGATAATTCTAAGTTAAGGCCGATCTTAATTGTATCACCTTCCTGCTTATTTCCGCCAGCATTATTATTTCCACCGCTTGCACTACCG
>DATGVB010000134.1:0-6637 GCA_035300805.1 Tetragenococcus sp.
TTGCTATTGAATAATACAGCTGGGGATACTTGGGAAACTCTGGTAAAACCCGCTCGTCGTGCTAAAGTAGGCACTAAGATCACTTTTGGTGATGGTCGCTTGAAAGCAATTGTAGAAGAGGAACTGGATCACGGTGGACGAATGATACGTTTTAGCTATGAAGGAATTTTTCTGGAAATTTTGGAATCATTGGGGGAAATGCCGCTGCCTCCTTATATCAAGCAAAAGTTAGAAGATCCGGAACGCTATCAGACTGTCTACGCTAAAGAAAATGGATCAGCCGCTGCTCCTACTGCGGGTTTGCATTTTACAAAGGAGTTATTACAACAGATCGAAGCCAAAGACATTGAATTGATTTATTTGACGCTTCATGTGGGCCTGGGAACTTTTCGTCCAGTAAGTGTTGAAAATATCGAAGACCACGATATGCATAGTGAGTTTTACCGTCTGACAGAAGATGCGGCTGCTCGCTTGAATAAGGTTCGAGCAGATGGCGGGCGAATCGTTGCGGTGGGCACTACCTCTATTCGTACTTTAGAAACTATCGGTACAAAATTTGCCGGTGAAATTAAAGCTGACAGCGGTTGGACAGATATCTTTATTAAACCCGGTTATCAGTGGAAAGTAGTGGATGCTTTTTCGACTAACTTCCATTTGCCGAAATCAACTCTGGTCATGCTGGTCAGTTCTTTTGCCGGACGGGAAAACGTCTTGAATGCTTATGCTCATGCGATTAAAGAACGCTACCGTTTCTTCAGTTTCGGCGATGCCATGTTTATCAAATAGCAAAAAGAAGCGTGCTGCCTGATTCTGCACGCTTCTTTTGAAAATAATATACGTAATATAATGAAATTACGTACATTTTCTAATTAATATACGTAATTTTTTTAAATAACGTATATTGTCCGAATAATGTACGTAAATCTATAATATTACGTACATTATGCTTACCACAAAGATTATTCTTTTGGCAGATGGTCATAAAAGGCAGCTTTAGAAGCATTCATGTAAGGCTGCAGCCATAAAAAACCAATCCCGAAAGTGAGCATACACAAGATTGCCCAGCCGATGAAGCTTAAATCCAGGAAGAACAGCTGTCCTTTGTAGCCATCCATCAGACGGCGGCTGGCGGTGATGGTATCCAGATAGCCGGGAGTCTGTCCGGTTTCTTTGTAAGTATCATAGTAAATGAAATAAGTTTGAGAATAAGAATAACCCTTAATGATTCCCGGGATGATGAATAAAAGAGTCCAGAGAACCGTGAATAAAGTCTGCAATAAATACAAAAGAAAAGTTGCTAACAGATAAGGTGAGTGAAAAACACGGAATACGTCTCTAAAAGGTTCAATTTTATCTTTTTCTCCCCTTAAAACGTCTAAAAATGTCCAACTGATCCCTACAACAAAAAAGTTCGTAATAAGTCCGGAAGAATTACTGCTGGCTCCACTGCTGCCGGAAGAGTTACGCTGGTTTAGTGCATCAGACGTAGAGTTGGCAATATCTGACCAGTTATTTTTGAAAAAAAGGATAGTTGGAATAGCAATAATCAGGAAAATGGCAATTCCGATCAATGTTGGTACCAAGTTCATCAGTACGGCATCTTTCCAGCGTCCCTTCAGCATTCTGCGTGCCTCGGCACGTATTTCTGCGTTTGATATCATGTAAAACACTCCTTTCATTAACAAAAATAATATAACAAAGATAAATAAAATGCAAAAATCTGAGGTTGCAAAATTCTGCCTTTTTATATAAGATGAAGTCTGGTAGATAAAATTTAGAAAGTAGGTCAGATACATGACAGAACCTGCAATTAAATATCGTTTGATCAAAAAAGAAAAACATACAGGTGCACGTTTGGGAGAATTAATCACCCCGCATGGCACTTTTCCAACCCCGATGTTTATGCCAGTAGGAACACTTGCAACGGTCAAGACAATGTCACCTGAGGAGCTCAAAGAAATGGGAGCGGGCGTTATTTTGAGCAATACTTATCACTTATGGTTACGTCCTGGTGAAGATATCGTTGCACAAGCCGGTGGTTTACATAAATTTATGAATTGGGATCGAGCTATTTTAACCGATTCAGGTGGTTTTCAAGTTTTTTCACTAGCAAAGATGCGCCATATTATTGAAGAAGGAGTTCATTTTCGTAACCACTTAAATGGTGCAAAAATGTTCTTATCACCAGAAAAATCAATTGGTATTCAAAATAAATTAGGCTCAGATATCATGATGAGCTTTGATGAATGCCCGCCTTATGATGAGAGCTATGAATATATTAAAAATTCAATTGAACGGACTTCTCGTTGGGCCGAAAGGGGCTTAAAAGCTCATGCACATCCAGAACGTCAGGGCTTGTTTGGTATTATTCAAGGAGCCGGTTTTAAAGAGCTAAGACAGCAAAGTGCGCGTGATCTGGTAAGTCTTGATTTTCCAGGTTATTCGATAGGGGGGCTGTCAGTGGGTGAACCTAAGCCGGAAATGAATCGGATGCTGGAGTATATCACGCCGCTTATCCCCGAAAATAAGCCACGCTATCTGATGGGAGTTGGAGCAGCAGATTCTTTGATTGATGGTGCCATTCGTGGAGTGGATATGTTTGATTGCGTCTTGCCTACTAGAATTGCTAGAAATGGTACTTGCATGACTTCGCATGGTCGTTTGGTCGTGAAAAATGCTAAATATGCCCATGATTTTGGCCCTATTGACGATCATTGTGACTGTTATACTTGTCGTCATTATAGCCGGGCTTATGTCCGTCATTTGATGAAATGTGATGAAACTTTCGGTATGCGTCTGACTTCGTATCATAATTTATACTTCTTAGAAAACTTAATGCGCCAAGTACGTCAGGCAATTGTTGAAGATAATTTATTAGAGTTCAGAGAAAATTTCTTTGAAGAATACGGTTTTAACAAAGAAGACGCGAAAAACTTCTAAGTTTATGTTAAAGTAAAGATAAAATAAAATTTTGAGGAGAAATTAGAATGCAAAGTTATATTATTATGTTAGTTGTAATTGTTGCTATGATGTTTTTTATGCAACGTTCACAAAAGAAGCAGCAAAATAAGCGACAAGAAGTATTGGACAATATGAAATCTGGAAATGAAGTTGTGACAATTGGCGGGCTACACGGAATAATTTCGGAAATTGATGAGGTCAATAAAACAGTGACACTGGATTGTGAAGGAATCTTTTTAGAATTCGATCGTGCATCTATTCGTACTGTTAAACCATCATCCGTTGAAACTACTGTGGCTCAAAATGTTGCAGACCAAAAAGAAGAAGCTTCAGAGGCAGCTGATGATTCTGCAGAGAATACAGATGGAACTTCTGATAATGATGAAGAAAAGAATAATGATTAGAAAAAAAGTTCGAGTTTGAAAAAATTTCAAATTCGAACTTTTTTCTTTTATATGAGTAGCGTATCAAAAAGATTATATTAAATGATCAGAAACTGGGATATATTTTCCAATGACAATAAATATCCGAACTTTTAAGATTGTTCCTGCGTTCCAGCAGTACTCGTCGCAAAAGATGAAATTTGCTGAATTGCAGGTTTTGATTTTTCGTGAATTATTGTTAGAAAATAATTATATCCCAGTCTCTTTTGGATAAAGTTTATTTATGTTGGATAACTGTTTCGGCAATTTCCTCAATAGAGGCATCATCTACGTGAACAATACAGGCTTTTAATTGTTGATAGATTTTTTTGGCATATTTCATTTCTGCTTCAATATGCTCAGTATCAGTATAAGAAGAACTGCCATCAAGACCTAGTGAATGTAATCTTTTTTGTCGCATGCGTTGCAGACTTTGAGGCTGGGCTAATAGACCGACTAATTTTTCCTTGGGAACGACAAAGATTTCCTTAGGTAATGGAATTTCTGGTATTAAGGGTAGATTTGCTACTTTGTAGGATTTATTCGCTAAATACATACTTAAAGGAGTTTTGGAAGTACGCGAAGGACCTAAGATCACATAATCAGCCTTTAAAAAACCTTTCGGATCTTTACCATCATCATATTTAACTGCAAAGTCGACTGCTTCGATTTTGTTAAAGTAATCAGAAGTCAGCTGGTGTTGTGCCCGTGCTTCACGAGTCGGAGCAAGACCAGTCTGTCCTTGAACGAGCTGCATCAGCGGAGTCATAAGATCAATATAACTTAATGAAGTACGATCAGCAAAATTCTGTGCAGCTACATTAAAACAATCTCTAACTAGAGTGCTGACAACAATTGCGTGTTCTTGTAAGGCGTCGCCTAAAATCTTTATCAATTCGTCATCCGAATCGATAAAAGCAAAGCGTTTAGTTTCAATATCAGTCAAATCTGGAAACTGAGCTAGTACGGCTGTTGCTAACTTTTGTGCAGTCTCACCAATCGAATCTGAAATAATAAATAATTTTACCGTTCTGTCCTTATTCATTGTCCATTTTCACCTTATTTCCTTCCTCTATAAAATGGTTCATGATGCGTGTTTTGGTTATTTTTCCCACGATTTTATTGTGAGTCCCACTGGCAATTACCGGTAAGGAGTCCACTTGATGTTGCATGAGTAAATTTCCCGCAGTCAAAACCGTTTCATCTGGAGTGATCGTGACAATGTTAGGCATGCGACTCATTACAACGGCAACAGGAATACTATCCCCATCGTTTGTCAAGATAGCACGCAGCAGATCTTTTCTAGATAAAAGGCCAACGAGTTCTTTTTCTTTATTAACAACATATAAGGAGCCGACATCATACATAAATAAATCAGTAATAGCATCTTTTAGCGTAGTTTCTTGTTTGATGAATACTGCTGGCAGCATAATGTCATCTACTTTTTGGGCATATAGTTTTTCAAATAATAAGGGTTCGATCGTTTGGCCTGAATAAATGTAACCTACTTTAGGGCGTGCATCTAAAACCCCCGTCATTGTTAAAAGAGAAAGATCATTACGCAAGGTTGGCTTGGTTAAGTGCAACCTTGCTGCGATATTGTCTCCTGTGATAGGTTCATTTTCTTTAACAATTTGAATAATAGTTTTTTGTCGTTCGGAAAATTCCATGGTAACTCCTTCAACTCTATTCTTACTTACCTCTATCATAGCGTACGTTGTGATAAAGAACAATCGTTAATTGCAGCTTGACCACAAGCCAAGCGGGCAGCTGGAATTCGGTAAGCAGAACATGAAACGTAGTTGACGCCGACCTTTTGGAAAAAGGCAATGGATTTTGGATCGCCGCCAACTTCACCGCAAACCCCAATGGTCAAGTCAGCTTTGTTTTCCCGTCCTTTGGTGACCGCAGTCTGAATTAATTGACCAACACCTTTCTGGTCTAGTGTTTGGAAAGGATCCTCTGGCAGAATGCCTTTTTCTTTATAGATTGGCAGAAACTTGGCCACATCATCACGTGAGAAGCCATAAGACATCTGGGTTAAGTCATTTGTTCCAAAACTAAAGAAATCAGCATGTTGAGCTAATTGATCAGCTGTCATGCAAGCCCGTGGCAATTCGATCATTGTCCCAATTTCATAAGGGAATGGCTGAACATTATTTTCTTTAAATAATTGTTCGATCGTATCAATTAAAATTTCTTTTAGGTTGGTTAATTCGTTTTCTACGGCAATCAATGGGATCATAACTTCTGGTTTCACCTGGATGCCTTCTTTAGCCAGCTGAATAGCACTAGTGAAAATGGCCTTAACTTGCATCTGATAAATTCTCGGCTCGGTAATCCCTAGGCGACAGCCACGGTGTCCTAACATAGGATTATTTTCATGTAATTGTTCGATCCGCTTGGCAATAGTATCAGCGCCTTTGCCTAATTTTTGGGCTAATTGTTTAATTTCCGCTGGATTACCTGGCAAAAATTCATGCATAGGCGGATCTAATAAACGAATGACCATTGGCTTTTCCTGAGTGATTTTTTGCATATGGTAGAAATCATCGATCTGGAATTCTAGCAGAGCCGCCAAAGCTTCATCGATTTCTTTATCATTTTCGGCTAAAATCATTCGACGTATTTCCAAAATTCTTTGTCCGCCAAAGAACATGTGCTCTGTTCTAGCTAGACCGATCCCTGAAGCACCGAAATTCATGGCAGTCGTCAAATCCTGAATTGTTTCTGCATTAGCTCTGACTTTCAGATCTGCCTTTTCATCAGCCCAAGTTAATAAAAGTTGTAAATCTTTGTTGTTTTCTGGATCAACGGTGTGTAACTTGGTTGTATAGATCGTACCTAAGGAGCCGTTAACAGATAAAATATCGCCTTCTTTTAGCGTTATATCACCACAAACAACTGTTTTGCTATTTTCATCAACTGTTAATGCTTCACAACCAGCAACACAGCAAGTTCCCATACCACGGGCGACCACCGCAGCGTGAGAAGTCATCCCTCCACGCGAAGTGACGATTGCTTCACTGACGACCATTCCTTCAATGTCTTCTGGGGAAGTTTCTTGCCTGACTAAGATCACTTGAGTTCCATTTTCATGCAGTTCTTTTGCTCGTTCTGCAGTGAAGACGATTTTACCAGTAGCAGCACCAGGACTAGCAGGCAGCCCTTTGGCTAATTCTTTAGCATTGACGAGCTCATCAGGATCAAAGACGGGGTGGATCAGTTGCTCGACATTTTCAGGACTAACACGC
>DATGVB010000135.1:0-5883 GCA_035300805.1 Tetragenococcus sp.
CTTTTAAATCATAAACTTGTTCAAAGTAATCCTCTTGCCGGGGCTGTCTAGCATAGCCGATCACATCCATCCCCAGCTGATAACAAGCTTTTGCCACTAATTCTCCAATCGCACCTAACCCCAAAATACCGACTGTCTTTCCTTCTAATTCGCCACCCACAAAGTGATTGCGCAGTTTTTCGGACTTCTCTAAAATATCTGCTCCTCTTAAAGTCTGCACTGCCGCCGCTGCTTGTTCAACGGGCCTGACACTATTTAGTAAACTGGTCAGAACTAATTCTTTGACGGCATTGGCATTGACCCCCGGAGTGTTAAAAACCATTGTACCATTTTGACTACAAGCTTTAACATTGATCGTATTCACGCCACTGCCGGCTCGGCCGATCACTAATAGTCTCTCTTTGATCAATTCATCAGAAACGAGGGCACTGCGGACAAAGATAGCTTCCGGATCAGAATATTGTGATGAAAATTCAAAACGTTCTCTTCGATTAATACGTCGTTGCAGGCGCTCAGATAGCTCTCCCATTGTTAAAATATGATACATCAGCAATCCCTCCTTTATTTTAAGCAAACATATTAATCAAATTTTACCGGAAAATAAGGTAAAATAAAAATATTAAATATCGAGGTGATCAATATGCATATTGAAATGGTTCGTTTTAAAGATCAGCAACCGATCATAGGTAAAGAATGTGAAATAAAAGATATTCAGTTTGGTGATTATGTAGAGATTGGAAGTGACAATCATTTAGACAACAGTTCTATTGGTAACTATGTCTACACCGGCCAGCACTGTTACATTCAAAACAGCCGACTGAAACATTTTATCAGTATCGCTGCTCAAGTTCGCATTGGTCCGACCAACCATCCTTATGAGCGACCGACCCAGCACTTATTTGCTTATAATGGCGAAGGTTATGGTTTTTACCCTAAAGACAATGAATTTCTAGCTAAACGCAAAGAACTGATAACAACGATCGGTAATGATGTCTGGATCGGCCACGGGGCAATCATTCAAGCCGGTATTACAGTGGGAGATGGAGCGGTCATCGCCTCCAATGCGGTAGTAACAAAAGATATTCCACCTTACGCTATTGTCGGCGGCATTCCTGCTAAAATTATTAAATATCGTTTTTCAGATGAAATGATTGCCGCTATGTCACAAATTGCCTGGTGGGACTGGGATCGCTTGACACTGGAAAAAAATTATCTCGATTTTCGTCTGCCAATTGAAGAATTTGTAGCAAAATATAAAAATAAATGATAGAAAAAACCCCGCTAGCAGCAAAACTAGCGGGTCGGAGTAAAAATGAAAAAGTGTTTTATAGGGTTGTTTCGTTGGTATGCTTATACTATATCGATTAAATATGAAAAAAATGTGACAAAAACTTTTAAAAACATTAAAATAATATTTTTTGTGCTAATTGATAGTAAACCTCTTCACAGCGATAGATATCTGCTAGCGGCACATATTCATCGGGTTTATGAGCTAATTCCAAATCTCCTGGACCATAGGACATACAATTTGAATTTTTCAGCTTGCCTGCAATAACTGCTGTATCTGAGTATCCTGGAAAGAAAGAAACTGTCACAGGTTCACCGACTATCTCTTCTCCGGCAGTTTTTAATTTTTGCAGTAAATAACTGTTATCATCTTTTTCGATATAAGGACGGTCACCAGTTAGTTCCCATTTCACTGAAACACCAGGAACAGCTGCCGTTGCGCTTTTAATCGCTCTTTCGACCATTTCAATTGCCAGTTGAGTTGTCGTTGGCGGTACTAAGCGCATATCGATCCAGACCTTACAATGATCAGGAACTACATAAGGACGATAGCCGCCTGTAATCTGACCAAAAGTCAAGGTTGATGCACCCAGATCTTCATGAGTCGGTAAAGTTGCAAAATCTTCCCGTAGTGCATGGAGCAATTCAGTCATCGCCGCAATTGCATCGGCTCCTTTCCAAGGCGTAGAGGCATGCGCAGTTACACCGTTAACTGTAATTTCAAACCAAGTCCGTCCCTTATGGGCAACTTCGATTTTACCATTGGTCGGTTCGGTATCTAAACACCAGCTGTTTTTTGTCACCCAGCCAGATTTTATCGCCGCTTCGCCGCCGCGCATAAAGTCTTCTTCATCCACGGTACCGATAAACACAAAAGAATGCTGCGGTTTTTTTCCTGATTTTACTTCTTGGGCCACTCTGAGAAAAGCTGTTAAAGCACTCGCCATCCCTGATTTCATATCACAAGAACCGCGGCCATATAAGCGCTCTTCTTTGATCTGACCACTTAGCGGATCTGTCTGCCAATCCTCGCCTAACATCACAGTATCCATATGACAAATATAGACTAAAGCAGGATCATCAATTTCTCCAGGGATTTTTGCCATGACATTAAAACGTCCCGGCAATACTTCTTCTTTTTTTACAGCGATACCTGATTTTTGGCACTCATTGAAAATAAAGTCGCCAATTTCTTTTTCATAGGCTCCAGGATCGGAACTATCGATTTGTACAAGTTGTTGCGTTAGTTTTACAGCATCTTTTTGAAACTGATTCATTTTGACACTTTCTTTCGTTTAATTAATAAAAAAATTTAGCTATAAAAATCTTTTATCTTTATTATAGAACGAAATACCTAAAAAGTTAAGACCGGTGATTTACAATTTAAAGAAAAGAGTCAAAATTGCAGCAGTGATCACCGCGCCGCAAATACAAACAGGAGCTACTTGAAACAGCAAAGTATGTTGTAATTTTTTCTGTTGTTTAAAATCATAACCGCTGGAAGACAACAACAGACTGCCTGCATCAGAAAAAGGAGCTCCGCCAGTCGAGAAACCGCCGATAATAATACAGATCGCCAGCAAAGAAGGACTGATCCCGCTAGCGGCATAGATAGCTGGTAAAGTTGGAAAAAACAAAGGAGCGACCACTCCGACTGTACTACTGAAAATTGACATGATGCCACAGACAAAAGTCAAGACCACGGGGACAAGCAGAGCTGGGATATGTGTAATCAGTCCAGCCAGCTGTTCGATGATCCCGCCTTGTGCACCGACACCAATCAAAAAAGCCATGCCACAAGTCAACCAGATCGTATCCCAGGGAGTACGGCGAAAAACTTCCTGACCGTCAGATAATTTCATCATATAAGCAATGATCCCAAAAACAATGCCGATAAAACCTAAATTTAATCGTTCTTTGACAGCAGAGATCCAGCTGCTATCTGGAAAAAAATTAGCAGCAATCGGAATTACCAGCATTAACAATACAAAAGCTGCGATCAACTTCAAAGTTTGCTTTTGACGAAGATCAAAAGCCTTTGGTTTATCCATCACGATTGTCTGATGAGTCCTTTTACGATTATCTAAAAGCATTAAGATAAAGACAATGATCATTGGATAGAAAAAAGAAACCAGAAAAATCTGATTGGTCAGTCCAAATGCCCGAGAAGCCAGAGAAGTCTTACTCAACAATGATTGAATGATCGCCCCATGTGGACCAAAGGCAATATTGCCACCAGTCATCCCGCCTTGAATCACAGCGATCGATACGATCAGTGGATTGACTTGAGTTTTTTTACAGATTTGTAAAGCTAAAGCACCCACGATCGGTACAGAGCTCCAGACCCCGCCGCCTAAAGCTGAGATCAATCCTGTAGTCCAATACAAGCCCAGCGGCAGCCAAAACATATGGTTACGAAAAATATAAACCACGTGACTGCCTAAAATTTCCAATGTTCCGTTGGCATTGGCAAAGTTAAAGAAAAAAGACACGCCAAAAATGACAATAAATAATTCAGTCGGCCATAAGATAAATAACTTATCTGGTACTAGACCTAAAGCACTACTGCCGATGATATAGCCAAGCGCAACAGCTATGATCCCAGAATTTAATTGAAATTTTTCTCCACAGGCAATGGCTATGATGATTGCTGCAATAATTAGAAACATCGTTGTCATAAAAGCATCTCCTCTAGTTAATCAGATAAATATTTTTTCATTTTTTCAGCAGTATATTGCTGATCTCTGGCGTTCACTTCAGTTAAACCGATAAATTCATTAAATCTTGGAAAAGTGACCATCTGCTCTTTAAAGGCATGAGTCGTCCCATCGCGTTGCAAAACTTTAAGCAATTCTTCTTGGGCATAAGTCTGGGCATAGGTCAAAGCCGTCGGATGAGCGACAATATTAAATCCCAATCTTTCTAGCTCATCGGTTGTTGTCAGCGGCGTCTTGCCATCTTCGATCATATTAGCCATTAATGGTGTATCAGGAAAAGCTGCATGAATGATTTCCAGTTCTCTTACGCTTTGAGGTGCTTCAATAAAGATCAGATCCGCACCCGCTGTGCGATAGCGTTGGCTACGCTTGATCGCATCTTTTAAACCATAAATAGCACGTGCATCGGTTCGGGCCATGATCAAGAAATCGTCATGCTGACGTGTTTTCACTGCCATTCTGATCTTTTCTTCTAAGACTTCGGTTTCTTCAACTTGCTTGCCATCCATATGACCGCAGTATTTTGGCCAGATCTGATCTTCAATAAATAATCCAGCTGCACCGATCGCCTCATAATTTTCAACCGTTCGTCTGACATTTTCCAAATCTCCATAACCCGTATCTACATCAGCAAAAACCGGGATATTCACCGCAGCAATGATTTCTTGCGTCCTTCCTAAAGAAATACCAAAGTCTGTGACACCACGATCAGGCATAGCCAAAGCGGAAGCACTTGTTGCATACCCGGCCGAAAATAAAGCTTTGGCTCCCATTTTTTCAGCAATTTTAGCTGCCAAGGCGTCTGGAGCCACCATCATCCGGACAATTTTGCCAGAGTTTACAGCCTGCCGGAAGTTATGGCGCATTCTTGCATTTTTAAGCATCTAAATTACTCCCCCAATCAATTGCATCAATTCTTTCTTGCTGCAGCTTCTGGCTCTGATGGATGAAAGAAGTGTCAGCTAAATAACCCACAATACCGGCAATTTTCACTGGCAGCTGGCCGCTTGCAAGTAGCGGCAAAGCAGGATTTTGCTGCAGGAGCTCCTGCCAGTCAGCCAAACCTGTCTGATTCACTACAACTGCTTGTGCACCTGCATTAGCAGCATATTGAATTCTTTGTAAGAGTCCGTAGACACCATAACTATGGATGCCATCCAATCTCACCCAAAGTTGAGTCGCTGGATCTTCAAAACTATCTAGACTTGCCCGAATTTTACCGACAAAATCAGCGGCCGATGTAATCTGAGCAGATTTTGTCGTGTGCGAAGGATAAGTCTGATCATTCAAAAGTAGGATATCACCGCCATTTCTTTCCAGTTTTTGTGCAGCATAATAAGTATTTAAAGGATTGCCAAAACCTGATTGTAAGTCTAAAATCAGTGTTTGCCTTTTTTTTATGTTCATTTGCAGTGCAAAAGCTGCGTATTCCGTAATTGAAAGTAATCCTTCATCCTCTTCTGCAATCAAATTCTGACTGACCAGACTAGCCGCTAAAAAAATTGCCGGAGCATTTGTGTAACTGAACTGTTTGAAACTCACCCCGTCACCTGCTGCCGGAATAACCTGTCCGGCAGATGATTTAAGTTTTGCCAATAAATCCATTTTTTCCCTCCTTAAACAAAAAACAGCCTACCAATTTAGTAGGCTGCATTTGAGTCTTAGCGCCCACTTTCTAAAAATAGAAATAGGACTCTAAGTGTAATTACTTTAGAATCCTGACTAGCGTAAGACTAATAATAAATTTTGGAAGAAGATAATTTTAGAAGTTGTAAGTTGTGTATTCATGTAAAATTACCTCCCTTTTTTAATGTTTCTACCGTAACGCTGAAAAAGATCACTGTCAATAGTTTTGATAGAATTTTCTGAATATTTTTTT
>DATGVB010000136.1:0-7001 GCA_035300805.1 Tetragenococcus sp.
ATTCCCGAACCCTTGGCACAAGCTGATAAAGTAACGATTTTTCCAGCAATTTTTTCAGTAATTGTGACCTTTTTTTCACTTGTATCAGTGGTCAGGATCGTTTTGGGGAAAAGCTCAGGCTGTTCTTTTTGGCTGAATAACTGCTGAATGCCGTTTTGAATTTTATCCATGGCTAATTGTTTGCCGATCACGCCGGTAGAAGCAACCGCAACTTGGTCTTGATTTAAATTTAAGGCTGCAGCAGTTAAAGCCTGCATCTGCACGGCATTTTTAAAACCCTGTTCACCCGTACAGGCATTGGCATTGGCTGAATTTACGATAATTGCCTGTAAAGAATTATCAGTTAATGTTGTCTTAGACAAAGTTAAAGGGGCGGCTTTGATCTGGTTGGTAGTATAAACACCAGCTGCTTGTGCCGGAACTTCTGAATAAAGGTAAGCTAGATCAACTTTGCTTTTTTTGAGACCACAATGAACGCCGCTGGCATGAAAACCTTTGGGTAAGTGGAATATTCCAGTTTGTTTTTGCATAAATAACCTCCTAAGGAAAAATGGGAATTTGTTCAAGACCACAGTTTGACTCAAGATCGGCCCATAAGTTAAAGTTCTGGATGGCTTGTCCGGCGGCTCCTTTGACTAAGTTATCGATCACACTGACAACCGTCACCATGTGCGTCTGAGGATTATAGCGCAGACCAATATCACAAAAATTTGATGTTAGGACTTGGCGGATCTGCGGTAACTCTTTTTGAATACGAACAAAGGGCTGTTTCTGATAAGCTTTGAGGTAACTTTCGTAAAGCGCGTTTTCATTTGTTTCTTGTGCAACTTTGGCATAAAGCGATAAAAAAATGCCTCGTTTGATAGGGATCAGACTAGTCGTAAACTGCAGCGTATTAAACTCTTTTTCGTATTTTTGCATGAATTGAATAATTTCAGGAATATGCTGATGCTGATTTACCTTATACATGGACATGTTTTCAGCAACATTGACAAAGTGACTAGTATCCGCTAACTTTTTGCCGGCTCCGGACAAACCAGATTTTGCATCGATCACAATTGAAGAAAATTCGATCAGCTGATCTTTAACTAAAGGCATCAAAGCTAATGAGGCGGCGGTAGCGAAACAACCGGGATTAGCGATAAAATTACCAGTAGGTGCGTGCCATTCAGGTAAACAATATTCAAATTTTCTTAAAATATCTATTTTGGCTGGAGCTTTCTGATACCATTTTTGATAAAGCTCAGGATTTTTCAAGCGTAAATCACCGGATAGATCAATCACCGGAAAATTATTTTCTACAAAAGGAGCCACTAAGTCTTTACTGATCCCGCTAGGAGTGGCGAAAAAGAGTAGATCATTATCTTTCATCAGCTGCTGGGCATTAAACGTGGTTAAGTTTAACGGTGCGATCGGTTGTTGCAGATGCGGAAATTGTGCTTGAAATGTTTTTTTATTCATAGAACTACTATAAACAGTTCCCACTTCCAAATGTGGATGCTGCTGGATCAGACGTATTAATTCTAAACCAGTATAGCCACTGATGCCAATAATTCCTGCTTTCAAAATAATCACTTCCTGCCAGTTGATGATTATGATTATAAAAGGAAAATAATCATAAGTCAATCATAAAATGAATAAATATTTAATATCATTGAATAAAAATTAATTTTAAAAGTATAGAAAAAGCTAGACCGGCCAGTCCAGCTTTGCTTTAATACTCTTGAGTTAAAATTTGTGTGATTTTTTCGATACCAAAATCAAGTTCCTTTTTTGTGATGGTTAAAGCCGGTAAAAGACGTAAAGTATTATGTCCGGCATAAAGAGCCAATACGCCCACTTCTGCTAAATCAGTCAGAATTTTTTCTACTGGCTGATCAAAGGTAAGCTCAATGCCGACCATTAATCCCTTACCACGTATATCCTGAATCTTCGAGGATGAAATTTTTTTCAATTGTTGCAAAAGATAAGCACCTTTTGCCTGCACTTCTTTTAATAGCTCATTTTCTTGAAAATAGTCTAAAACGGCATTGGCACTTGCTAAAGCTAATTTATTACCTCCAAAAGTAGTCCCATGGCTGCCCGGACCAAAAGCTGCCGCTAATTTCTTTTTACCTAGCATAGCTCCTACGGGGATCCCGTTAGCCAGTCCTTTTGCCAAGGTAATGATGTCTGGGTCAAGGTCATATTGCTCAAAAGCGTAAAAAGTACCCGTTCGACCAATCCCCGTTTGTACTTCGTCAATAATTAACAGCACCTTTTTTTGCCAACAAATTTTTTGCAGCTGCTGTAGCCATTTTTTATCAGCCAAAATGACACCACCTTCTCCTTGGATCACTTCCAGCATGACCGCAGCGGTACTTTGATCGATTTGCTCTAAGTCTTGCCAGTTATTAAAACCGATATTCTGAAAATCAGGTACTAGTGGTGAAAAACCCGTCTGGATAACTTTTTGTCCAGTTGCCGACATGGCACCATAAGTCCGACCATGAAAAGATTCCAGGCAAGTAATGATTTTACTTTTCCCGCTGGCTTTGCGGGCCAATTTGATGGCTGCTTCGTTCGCTTCGGCCCCGCTGTTACAAAAATAACTGAGAAAATGATGCTTTTCTCCCAGCTTTTGGGCCACTATCTCTTGAATCTGGCTATTGTATAAATTAGGCATGTGCCAGATTTTGTGACTTTGCTCAAGTAGAGCTGATTCACAATCAGTCTGACAGTGCCCCAGGTTAGTCACTCCGATGCCACTGGTGAGGTCTAAGTAACTTTTTCCCTGCTCATCTTTTACCCAGACTCCCTTGCCACTGACCAATTCAAAAGGCTTTCTCTGATAATTGTTAAATAGATAACTTGTCAAAAACACTCACTCCTTTTGCATTAATATACTATAATCAAATAAAAAATACAATAATATACATAAAAAATCGCAATAAGGTGGCCTTATATGAATAAAATTGCGCTATGAGCCGTTTGGAAGTGATTAATATAAGGGGTTTGAAAGATAGAGTCAAAAAAACGGCCCTCATGAAGAAGGCCGTTTTGCTGATATTAAAGTTTATTCTGCCCGTAAAGCAATGGCGGCGTTTTTTTTAGCTGCCATGCGAGCTGGAATATGTCCTCCAATCATGGTCAGAACCGTACTGACAACGACTAGAATTAAGGCATGGAGGGGATTGAGCTGTGCGACATTTTTTAGGTCGGTCAAGTTAAGCAGGACACTGTTGATCGGGAAAGTTGCGGCATAGGCAACGGCAACTCCCAAGGCACCGGAAGCAACTCCCAGAATGGCTGTTTCCGCATCGAAGACTCGGGTCACATCTTTTTTGCGAGCTCCTAAGGCTTTTAAAACGCCAATTTCTTTGGTACGTTCTAATACTGAAGTATAGGTGATAATACCGATCATGATCATACTGGTCACCAGCGAAATAGCGGCAAAGGCGATCAGCACATAAGTGATGGCATCCATGATCCCACCGGTTAATTCGGTCATGGTACCTGCCAGATCGCTGTAAATGATTTTGTCAGCTTTACTTTTACCTTTATTATAATCATCAAGGTAGTCTAGAATTTTTTCTTTATCATCAAAATTATTTGGATAGATCATGACACTATAAGGTATGGCATTGGCACCTAAGGCATCCAGCAGATTATCTTTGGTTTCCTGATCGACTTTTTCATTTGTCATCACATTTGTCTTGCTGTCTTTTTGCGCTTTGACAATTTTGGAATCCTGATTTTTTTCGATCACTTTTTGAGCCAGAGCGTCACTATAAGCAATACCCGGAGCAAGCAGGTCCATGGTCGAAGAATTTTTGATGCGGATGATCCCTGTGATCGTCAGCTCTTCATTGTCATCATTGTCATAGACTTCATCCAGATCTTGATTCGGGATGTAATTTCCCGTCGGCAGTTCTTGGAAAAAGGCATCATTGTAAGCTAGTTTGAACTTTGTTCCAATAACATCGTTAAAGTCGATCTGATCGCCGTCTTCTAAATCAAAGCCCAGATTATTCAAGGCATTGATATTGGTTTCATTATTTTTATCAACGACTAAAACGACATCATTGCTGTCTTCAGGGTAAGAGCCAGTTAGCAGCCGGTAATTATCTTTTAAAAAACTGCCTGAATCTTTATCTAATTGTTTCGGAAAAGAAGAAACGCCGACTCCAGTTTGAGCAGCCATCATGGACATCATTGCTTCGGCCTGAGATTGATCAGACTTGCCATTTGAAAATTTGACGTTTTTAACTTCACCATCTACTTCACGTAATAAATTCATATTGACTAAACGGCTATAGCCGATATTATTACTTAATTGCGGGTCAATGTCATTGACATAATCGACAAATTCCTGATCGATATTATTGGTTCTTTGAGCCCGATCGCTATCACTGATTTTTGCCGTGACTTTTTCTGTTTTAGGGAAAGTTCCGGTATCTTCTCTTTGAGCATAGTTATCTGGATCTTGGTCGGTAGTTGTTTTAGCAATAGTAATGGGAAACTGAGCTAAAGTTTTAGATTGTGTCTGGTCGATCTGCTTTTGAAAGCCGCTGGATAAAGACAGGACAATGGCAATACTGATAATACCGATACTGGAAGCAAATGCAGTTAGAAAAGTGCGCCCCTTTTTAGTCCGGATATTGTTAAAAGAAAGCCGCAGTGCTGTAGGAAAAGTCATTTTAGTATGCTTGAGTTCAAACTGAGCTTTATTCTTACTTTCAATGTGCGGCTTTGAATCATGAGTGATCCTGCCATCAGTAATATTAATGATCCGATCGGCATATTCATGGGCCAGATCTGCATTATGGGTGACCATGATGACTAATTTATCTTGCGCAACTTCTTGGATCAGATCCATGATCTGCACACTGGTTTCTGAATCAAGCGCACCGGTGGGCTCATCACACAGCAAAATATCTGGATCATTGGCCAAAGCCCGGGCGATCGCGACCCGCTGCATTTGTCCACCCGATAACTGACTTGGTTTTTTATGTATATGTTCTTTCAAGCCTACTCGAATCAAAGCATCTTCAGCTTTTTTGCGACGCTCGGCTTTAGACACACCGCTCAAGGTCATGCCCAGTTCTACATTATCAATGATGCCCTGGTGGCTGATCAGATTGTAACTTTGGAAAATAAAGCCAATGGAATTATTACGATAGGCATCCCAGTCTTTATCTTTAAAATTTTTGGTTGATTTGCCATTGATGATCATGTCACCTGAATCATATTGATCCAATCCGCCGATCACATTTAACAAAGTTGTTTTCCCCGACCCGCTCTCACCTAAAATGGCAACAAATTCTTGTTTGCGAAAAGCTACTGAAACCCCATCAAGCGCTTTGGTGACGGTACCTCCAACTTGGTAATGCTTTTTTAAGTCTTTTAATTCTAACATTGGTTAAACTCCCTCACTAAGACAGTAAAATTTTCATTTTTTTCAGATTAGCATAGCAATAGGGTAAATACAAATGATTCAGGTAAATCTTCGTGGAATCTTCATACTCTTTTTGTAAGATGATAAAATAAAAATAAAAAAGGGATGACTAAATTGAATACTGCAGCTTGTTATCATCGCCCAGACAGCGAATTTGCCTACCTATATGATGCCGCTACCCTGCACTTACGCTTACGTACAGCAAAAGATGATGTTGCTAGCGTTGAGTTGTTATGTGGGGATCCTTATCTGCTGGAAGAACAGAAACCAGACATTTACCCCATGGATAAGATTTTGACGACAGATCGCCATGATTACTGGCAGATTGCTGTCAGTGCTCCTTTTAAACGTTTAGCTTATGCTTTTTTACTGGAAAAGGAAATATTTTATGGCGACCAGGGCATGCTGGCGCTAAAAGACCAGGACTTGCAGGCGACAAATGAGTACTTTCGTTTGCCTTACTTTCACGAAATGGATCGTTTTAAAGCCCCTTCATGGGTGAAAGAGACGGTCTGGTATCAGATTTTCCCCGAACGTTTTGCCAATGGAGATCTGACCAATGATCCCCCAAAGACTCTGCCGTGGGCTTCTAAAACACCCAGTCGGACAGATTTTTTTGGGGGAGATCTGCAGGGAGTCATTGATCATTTAGATTATCTCCAGGACTTGGGAGTCAATGGACTGTATTTTTGTCCGATTTTTAAAGCTGCCTCCAACCACAAATATGATACTATTGATTATCTGACACTTGATCCGGCCTTTGGTAGTAAGCAGTTGTTTAAAGAATTAGTCAGCCAGTGCCACAAGCGAGGCATGAAAGTCATGCTGGATGCGGTTTTTAATCATCTGGGTGATCATTCACCTCAATGGCAGGATGTCATGAAAAATGGCAGTGCTTCGCCTTATGCCGATTGGTTTTGTATCCATGAGTTTCCCGTTGATTTTAAACCAACAGCCGACTTTGAAAAGGCAACAGCTATCAGCTACGATACTTTTGCTTTTACTCCCCATATGCCAAAACTTAATACGGCTAATCCTGAAGTGCAGTCTTATTTATTGAACATTGGCAGGTACTGGATCGAGGAATTTGACATTGATGCCTGGCGCTTGGATGTGGCCAATGAAGTCGACCATCATTTCTGGAAGAGATTCCGGCAGATGTGTGAAGCAACAAAAACCGACTTTTATATCTTAGGCGAAATCTGGCATTCTGCCCAAAGCTGGCTAGTGGGCGATGAATTCCATGCGGTAATGAACTATGCCTATACGGATGCTATTCTAAAAACTTTTGTAGAAAAAAAGCTCAGACCCGATCAGCTGGTAAGCCGGCTTAATGAGCAGTTGATGCTTTATCGCAGACAGACTACTCAAATGCAGTTTAATATTCTGGATTCGCATGATACCCCTCGGCTTTTAACACAAACAAAAGAAGACAAAAGTCTGATGAAGCAAGTTATGGCCTTTACTTATCTGCAGCCCGGAGTTCCTTGTTTGTATTATGGTGATGAAGTAGGTCTAACAGGAGGGGCAGATCCGGCTTGTCGCAAGTGTATGGTGTGGGATG
>DATGVB010000137.1:0-2232 GCA_035300805.1 Tetragenococcus sp.
TATTGATGACTTAAAACAATAAAGGAGGCGAGAGAAAATATGGCAACAGAAATTACAATGCCTAAACTAGGCTTAACAATGACAGAAGGAACTGTAGATAGCTGGCTGAAAAAAGAAGGCGACTCAGTTGAAAAAGGAGAAGCTGTGGTAACGATCAGTTCAGAAAAATTAAGTAGTGATGTAGAAGCAACTGCTTCAGGTACGCTGATTAAAATTCTTGTTCCTGAAGGAGAAGATGCGGTATGTAAGGCGCCGATTGGTTTGATCGGAGCTGAGGGAGAAGACACAGCAGCGGATGCTCCCGTAGAAGAAACCGCTGCTCCTAAAAAAGCAGCAACACCATCAGAAGAAAAAGCGGCGCCAGCACCAGTAAATGAAAGAAAAACCGGCGAACGTATTTTCATCACGCCCTTAGCTAGAAAAATCGCAAAGGAAAAGAACTACGATATCAGTAAAATCAATGGTACAGGCGGTAATGGACGGATCACTCGGCGTGATGTTGAGGGCTATGTTCCGCAAGCAGCAACATCAGCAAGTGCTCCAGAAAAAGCGGCTGGTGAAGGCTTGAGTGGTATGCGTAAGACGATTGCTCAACGGATGATGGCTAGCATCCATAATACTGCTCAAGTAACGATCCAGCAAAAAGCTGATATGACCGCTTTAATGGCTTTTAGAAAAGATATGAAAGAAAAAGCAGGTATGCCTTTAAATGATGGTCAAATGAGTATTACGACCTTGTTATCTAAAGCAGTTATTTTAGCTTTAAAAGAAACTCCGAAAATGAATTCCTGGTATTATGACGGAAAATTTGAAGAAGTAGCTGAAGTTCACTTGGGCATGGCAGTAGCTCTGGATGAAGGTTTAGTTGTTCCAGTAATACAAAATGCGGATAAGATGACACTGACAGATCTTGGTAAAACTTTAAATGATCGCATTACTAAAACGCGCAACGGCAATCTGGAAAGTGAAAATTATAGCGGTTCAACCTTTACGATCAGTAATTTAGGCAAAGGCGGTGCGGAATACTTCACGCCAATCTTAAATGCACCGGAAACAGGTATCCTGGGAGTAGGATCTTTACAAAAAGAACTGGCTTTTGATGAAAATAGTACAGTAGTTGAAAAACAGAAGCTACCATTGAGTTTAACTTTTGATCATCAAGTGATCGATGGTGCACCGGCGGCTGACTTCTTAGCTAAAGTGATCAACTACTTGCAAAACCCTTATTCACTCGTCTTGTAAGGAGGAGATCTGATGGAAGCAGGATTTATCTTTTTAGCTCCAGAAGCAGACTATACCAAAGACCATCATACGATCCATACAGCCCAAATCAATTTAACTACAGTTGGAGCCAAGAATTATGAAGATGCAGTAAAAGCCGCTGTTAAATTAACAGCGGCTGGGATCAAGGCCATTGAATTATGCGGAGGCTTTGGTATCATAGGTACCGCAAAAATCAAAGAAGCAGTTGGAAAAGACGTGGCTGTCGGAGTTGTCCGTTTCGATAATCACCCGGGATTGGCACATCAAAGTGGCGATGATATTTTTTAGCAAGACTCTAAATGGATCATAAAAGAATAAAGCGACTATACTTTTGTTGCTTTATTCTTTTTGCTGCCAAAAATTACTTACGTAAAAAATTTTTTTGTGGTAGGCTAGCTCTTGTCTGCATTCTTGCAGAGAAAGGAAGAGATTTATTTGCCAGCAAATAAAAAAGAAAGTTTATTTTTTACAGGAATTATGTGTTCTTCAATGGTTTTAGGTATGAGTGCTTATAACTTATTATTGCACGGAGGCTTTTCAGTAGCCGAATTGATCAAAGGATTTATTCCAGGAATAATTATAGCTTTTATTCTAGACGAATTTGTTGTCGGTGTGTTAGCAAAAAAAATAGCTTTTAAGCTACCAATAAATACAGATAAACTGCTGCAGGTTATTTTAGCTATTTCCTCTTGTATGATCTTAGGAATGGTGACTTGCATGTCTTTATTCGGCATTGTAATGGAAATGGGATTCCGTCAGATCAACCTTGCGAATTATCTCTATGCTTGGAGGATGAACTTCATTGTAGCTTTGCCCTTACAACTTTTGATCGTAGGACCTGTATGCCGCAGGTTGTTAAAAAAGGTGCAAGATTCTAATAAAGTTGAAAATGCGATAGATTAAAACTAAAAACAGTCTGAGAGGAATTCTCCAGACTGTTTTTTGGTGCGCTAAACTGTTAAATTTTAT
>DATGVB010000138.1:0-3016 GCA_035300805.1 Tetragenococcus sp.
CTCCAGTGGCTATAATCGGCAGTTCGGGATATTTTTGGCGAAAATAACGTACAGTTTCAGGTGTGTCTGCTCCAGCACTAATATTAATAATTTTTACTCCAGCAGTTAATTTCTCATCAAGTATAGTATAAGTACTAGTAACTGTCGAGACAACTGGAATATCAACTGTATTACAAACTTCCTGCACAGTTTCAAGTGGAGTCGGGCCATTTAAAACGACTCCGATCGAACCTTGAGCTTCTGCAAATAAACTCATGTAAGAACAACGAGACCCTTGAGTTGTACCACCGCCAACACCAGAAAAAACCGGTATATCTGCAGCTTCAATAATATTTTTGGTAATTGCCGGATGCGGGGTAAAAGGATAAACAGCAATTACCGCATCTGCATCTGTATTTCGCACGATGGCAATATCAGTGGTAAAAATAATTGATTTGATCCTTTTTCCAAAAATAAAGATTCCACTCGCATCACGAATTATACTAGGAACTTTGACGATGTCCTTGCGTAATTCGGTTGTAATAACTGGAACAAACATATCTCTCATTTTATTCACTCCTTTTAATCATACTTATATAATTTATGTTCTTTAATCACACTTTTTATCTTTTGAGCATAATCCGGATCCGTCGCATAGCCTGCTTCCTGTAAGGCATCCGCCGCCTCTTCATAATTTTGAGCAGTTAAGACTGTTTCGTATTTTTGGGGATTCCAATCTACTCCGTTGACAAATAAAGCGGTATGATCATCCATTGAATCTTCCCAAGAATCGTAAACTCGAAACTCTCCCTTGATGGTGATCCATTGCTCATTGTAATATTCTTTTGTATTCAGCTTAACTTTTTTCTGCTTGCCATAAGCTTTTACGCCAAAAAGATTATTATAGTCTTTAGCTAACTGACTTTGACCCCAATTAGATTCTAAGATTGCCTGTCCCAGAATAATACTTGGCAGAATACCATAACCGTCTTGCAGCTCTTTAGCATGTGGCAATAAGCGGTCAACAAATTCCTCTTTGCTAATATTTTTTTCTTCTTTATGCTGTAAAGCAATTCCTGGTAAATTTACATCGGATAAGCTGATCAGTGAAAAAACAAAACCGCATAAAATCAGTATCAAACCTGCAATTACTGCTGGAGTTTTTTGTTTTTTCTTCCTCTTTTTTGCCATTTATTCATCCTACTTTTTGTTTATTTGCTCTAAATACTCTTCTAAAGTCAGATCATGTTTTACCATGTATTCAGCATTTTCAGTACCGACATAACGGAAGTGCCAAGGCTCATAATTGATTTTCGTAATCTTTTTGCCATCTTCAGGATAACGTAAAATAAAACCGTATTCTTCAGCATGCTCAGCCAGCCATTTACCGCCTGGCTGCTTGCCATAAGCTTGATCTAATATTTCTTTTGGATTGGTCTTTTGCCAGTCTTCGTCTACTACATCAAAAGCCAGACCAGTATGATGTTCGCTATAGTGCGGTTCAGTTGATGTTTTAAGAGTCTCTTGTGTAGCTTCTTTTTTGCTTAAACCTTGTGCCTGAAATTGGGCGACCCTTTGATCAAAAACCTGTTTTTGATAGGCAACCGAGCGATAGGCAGAAATAAGGACCAGTGAATGGCCGGCCTTTTGGGCAGCTTCACGCATCTGTTCATAAGATTTTATGATCCGTTTATCTAGTTGCATATCGGTACCTTCAACCAAATCTAACTGTTTTTCATCAATCTCTTTTTTTAATTTGTTTTCAGGTCCTACCAAAACTAAATTCCAGTCTTTAGCAGAAGCATCAGGTAAAGTTTTCTCTGTTTCTGTTGCAGAGGCCTGCTTCTTATTGACAGCAGAAACTTCTTTTTTTGCTGTGCTCTTTGTTACTTGCGTTTTCGTTTGATCAATTTCTTCAATTTCTCTTGTAACAAAACGATTAATTCCATAAATCAAGAGTATCAATAAAACTCCTAATAAGAAACGCATAAAATACTTTACTGGTTTACTCAAAGGTTTACAGCCCCTTATTATTTTCCATAAGTTTCTTCTAAATTCTGATTGACCCAATCCAATAAGGCCACTTCTTCACTTTTGATTTGCTGCTGGATATAAGCTGGTAAACGAAAATTTAGAATGTCATCAAAACCCCATTCATCATAATTGATCCCGATTTTTAAATCCAGATAATGCTTTTTGTCAGTATCATCTTTAGGTTCGATCAGTTCCACTGTAGCTAAACCGATATTTAACCACTGGCGGGCAACTTTCGTTTTTATTCTGCGGTACTCAGCAACTGCTATTCTTCTTTTCTCCGGGTAAATAATGGTTTGCCGCAGAATTTTTTGCAGCAGCATCCATTCATAATCACTAAAAAGATTTTTTATTTTTTGTGTATCCTCTGCTTTTAAATGGTAGCTGCCTTTTTTCCAGTCTTCCCAATTTTTAGCAGAAATTCCTAGTTGCCCTTGATAAAAAGCATTTTCTGAGCCAAAATTTTCAATAATTACATTAACAATTAAATCAATATATACTTCGTCCATCTTAAATTCCTCCTCAAGACTATTTTACTGAATTTTGTTCATTTGAGAAACCATTTTATTCATTTTCTAAAATTTGTTATAATTAATTAAACTAATCGATTGGAGAGAACAAATATGACAACTTATCATTGGGGCATGATCGGCACAGGTGATATTGCCGAACAGTTTGCAGCTAATTTTTCAAATGAACATAGTCGTTTAATGGGCGTAACTGCAAGAAAGCTGGCAAAAACCCAGACTTTTGCTCAAAAACATCAGATTCCTAATGTCTATGAAAGTATCGATGACCTTTTGAATGATCCAGCAATCGATATTATTTACGTGGCCGTACCAAATAATCTCCATCATGACTATATCATGAAAGCTTTAGAAAAGAACAAACATGTTCTCTGCGAAAAAGCTATTACGATGGATTTAAAGCAATTAGATGACGAGATAAAACTGGCCCAGAAAAAAGATCTTATTTTACAAGAAGCCATGACGATTTTTAATAT
>DATGVB010000139.1:0-7527 GCA_035300805.1 Tetragenococcus sp.
AAATTGTGTAATTGTCATCTTTAAATTCCTCCTCATAAATTTTATCCTTATTCTATTATAAGAGTTTTTACAGTATTTTTAAAGAAAAGCTAATTAAATAGAGTTTTTGATAATCATGCATCTGTAAAATGGATGGGTAAAAAAACAACCAATTGGCTGTTTTCAATTTTATTTTTGCTTGTATAATATCTTTTAAAGGAGTTGTTTTTATGGCCAAAAGAGTGCTTAGTATTGCCGGTTCAGATACTTGGAGCGGAGGTGGTATCCAAACTGATCTTAAAACTTTTGATAATCTCCACACTTTTGGACTTAGCGTGATCACTTGTATCGCCATTGAAGAAAATGGTCAGTTTATGATCCGTCCACTTCCTTTAGAACTGACCAAAGAACAATTACAGACAATTGAAAATTCTTTTACTTTAGATGCGGTAAAAATTGGCTTATTAGCTGATATATCGACGATTGATTATATTTTATCTTTTTTAAAAATAAAAAAAGAAAAATTTCCTGTCGTTCTTGATCCAGTTCTGGCCTTTAAGGAAAGTTCTTCCCAGTATCAGGACTCTTATGTAGATAAAATTATGTCTTTAGCAGAATACGCGACAATTTTGACACCTAATTTAACAGAAGCCAAGCTCTTAGCAGGACTAGCTGTAATTGAAAACATAACCCAAATGAAACAGGCCTGTCTGAACATCTTTGCCAAAAGTCAGTGTCCAGTCGTCATTAAAGGGCGCGATTGTATCAGTAAAGAAAAAGCTTTTGATCTTTTTTATGACGGCAATAACTTTCAGCTGCTTGAAGGACCTGTAGCTAAAAAAAAGACAGTGAATGGTGCCGGCTGTTGCTTTTCTTCAGCAATCTGTGCTTTTCTGGCCCAAGGATGTTCGCTGGAAAAAGCTATAGCTAAAAGCAAGAAATTTGTTTATCGAGCGATTGAAAATGGTCTTTTCATCGATTCTCAGACGGGAAACGTCTGGTATACGGGGAGTTGTGAACAATGAAAAATGTAAAAATGATCACCAAAATTGCCATGTTAAGCGCACTGACAATTTCAGTCTCTATGATGTTTGTCTTACCCATTCCAGCAACGAACGGTTTAGTGACATTATGTGAAGCCGGAATTTATACAAGTGCCTTTTTATTGGGACCTACAGGGGGCTTTTTTGTTGGTGCGATCAGCGGTGCAGCTATTGATCTTTTGTCAGGTTATGCCCAATGGATCTTGTTCTCCGCATTGATCCACGGCGTTCAAGGCTGGCTCTGTGGTCTGCTTTATGCTAAATTTACCCATCACAAGCGTTCGATCAGTCTGACTACTGCTAGTATCTGGATGATTTGCGCTTACAGTTTAGCGACTGCTTTTCTGTACACTTGGCCGGCAGGATTAGCTTCAATTCCCGGAAATATTTTTCAGAATCTCTTTGGTATTGTAGTCACCGTCCCCTTAGTTTCTGCTTTAAAAAAAATCAATCAATTTCATACGAAAGAAGAGTAGCCATGAATTTTTTAAAATTACAAACAGATTTAACCACGATCGCAAATGAACTGATTACAGCAGCTAAATTACAAAAAGGGGATATTTTTGTTCTCGGCTGTAGTACGAGTGAAATCATGGGCCAGCATATTGGGAAAGCTTCAGACCCTGATGTCGGACAAACGATTATTCAATGCTTAAAAGATATTCTCGATAAAAAGCAGCTTTATTTAGCCGTGCAAGGTTGTGAGCATATTAATCGGGCTTTGGTCGTTGAAAGAAAATTTGCTCAAAAAAAGGAACTAGAGCTCGTAGCAGTAAAACCTGCCCTACATGCTGGCGGAGCTTGTTCTGTAGCAGCTTTCAAGTTATTTGAAGATCCCGTAGAAGTCGAACATATCACAGCACAGGCAGGTCTTGATATTGGCGATACTGCTATTGGTATGCACATTAAGCATGTACAAGTTCCCTTCAGACCTTCCATAAAAGAGCTGGGCGGTGCTCATGTGACTGCTTTGCGCTCCCGGCCTAAATATATCGGCGGACCTCGGGCACAATATGAATAAGAAAAAAACAGCTATAAGTTCAAGTAGGTTACTTGAGCTCATAGCTATTATTATTTCGGCTGCCATTTATTAACACGCTTAATAAAATTACTAAAAAGCTGCTCTTCTTCAACCATCGTCTGATAGAGAAATTCAGGATGCCATTGTACTGCTAAAACCTGATCGTTTTGGGCAGTTTCAATAATCTCAACCGCGCCATCCTGCGCTTTCCCCGATACGATCAGATGCGGTCCGGGTTCATTGACCGTCTGATGGTGGTGTGAATTCACATAGGGATTTTCACCTAATATTTTTTGTGCCAAGGAAGCGCTCGTTGTGCGAACATGATGTGTTGGATAAATAATAGGTGCATCTTGTCCATGTTTGATAAAAGCATTTTTATCTTGACTGGGAAAATCTTGATACATATTCCCTCCCAAAGCTAAAGCAATGATCTGTGCCCCGCGACAAATGCCAAAGATTGCTTTGCCTTTTTTAAAAGCAGCCTGACAAAGTTTAATTTCAAACTGATCTTTTAGCATGGAAGTCAAGCCGATCCCTGCGATAGGTTCTTCTCCAAAAAGGGTAGGATCAATATCAGGTCCTCCTAAAAACATGAAACCATCACATAAATCAGCATAAGTTTCGACCATATCCACTTCATGAGGCGGTAATGCTACAGGAGTTCCTCCCGCTTTAATGATGGCCTTGGCGTTGGCATCATCAAAATAATTTTTAAAACCACGAACAGTATAATCAGCATCGCATGGCATTGCAATAATCGGTTTTTTCATTTATCCATCTCCTAATAACTAATTGCCAACTTGCCTTTATTTTCCCAAAGTTTGGCAAATTCACTATAATCCATTGTAATTTCTTTTCCTAACCAACAGTCATTAATGATAAAACCTGCTTCATCATAACCGGTCAAAACTAAAGCATGGATCGTAAAACCATAAATAGGTCCAAGCCAGACTAAAATGGGATGTTTTTGTTGTTGTAAATGCTTTTTTAGCACATCAATCGTTTCTCCACTCAATATTATACTGTTACCAATATATTTTTCTATGGTAGCAGTCAGTGCAGGCGGGTAGATACTATAGCCAGTTTGCGAAAAAGGATCACCTACAAAACCTTGATTAGGATCACTGTCATGATAAGGAAGTTCATGCGCTAAAGTGATCTTATCGATCGAACTTCCTGCAGTTTGTAAAATCATCGTTAAAGCGGCGATCTCACAGCCAGTTGGCATTTCCGGCATCTGTCTGATCAAGGCAACAGCAATTTTTACCATACTTTCACTCCTTTTAAAAAATATAACTAGATTAAATTTACCTTGTTTTACCAAAAAAAGCAAAGTCTTTTTGTAATATAGAAATATTTTATTGTTTTAAACAATAAAAAAGACTATTGCTTAAAAAACAAGCAATAGTCGTCTCTTAATAGCAACTAACTAACGAAATAAAACTTTCAATTCCAGATAGTCTTCTAAGCCATACAAACCATTTTCACGTCCGATACCTGACTCTTTATAACCGCCAAAAGGAGCTTTGGCGCTACGTTTACCACCATTGACTGTGATGTTTCCAGTACGTAACTGGCGCGCAACTTCAAAAGCTGCCTCGCTAGGACCGACAACTGCTCCTGATAAGCCATACACACTATCATTTGCAATTTCAAGAGCTTCTTCCTGCGTTTTATAAGTAATGACTGAAAGTACCGGACCAAAAATTTCTTCTTGAGCGATCGTCATATCATTACTTACATTGATAAAGACAGTCGGTTCAATGAAATAACCGGGTCGATCGATGCGATGTCCTCCGATGAAAACTTCTGCGCCTTCTGCTTTACCTTTTTCAATATAATTTAAAACTCGCTTCATTTGATCACTAGAAACCATCGGTCCAACCATCGTATCACTGTCTTTTGGATCTCCTACTTTGATCGTCTGATAGTAATCAGCTAAGATTGCTTTAGTTTCGGCTAATTTATCCTCGGGTACTAATAAGCGTGTCAAGGCCGAGCAGGTTTGTCCCTGGTTATTTAAAACTGTATCAGCCGAAGCTTTTACGGCATATTCCAAGTCTCCGCCTTTAAGATAAACCATCGCCGATTTTCCGCCTAATTCCAGGACTAGTTTTTTAATATTTGTGCTGGCATTTTGATAAAGCGATTTGCCCACGTCCGTTGAACCCGTAAAAGAAATCACTGCAACATCAGGGTGTTTCGTTAAATAATCGCCCGTGTCGCTGCCGCTACCGGTTACTAAGTTGAAGACACCATTAGGTAAACCAGCTTCTTCGATGATCTCAGCATAAATAATCGCCGTCAAAGGAGTATTGGATGCTGGATTGACTACCACTGTATTACCCGCCAGTAGTGCTGGAGTAATTTTTCTTTGAATCTGGTTCAAAGGATAATTCCAAGGAGTTACACAAGCCACTACACCGAATCCTTCTTTAATTAAGAGTGCATCATCGATTTCTTCTTCAAATTTGAACTTTTTGAACTCAGCTAGCGTACTTTTTATCTCTCCTATAGAAAGCGGTAGTTGAGATTCTTTGGCATAAGTGCTTGAAGTTCCGAGTTCATTTACGATTGTATCTGCGATTTCTGTCTGTCTTTTTTCAATTCCGGCTAAAATTTTCTCTACATAAGCAGCCCGTTTTTCTGGAGGAGTGACGTTCCAGCTGGTAAATGCCTGCTTAGCACTAGCTACAGCTTTATCTACATCAGCATGCGTTGCTTGGACTACTTTTGCAAAAGCTTCTTCAGTAGCTGAATCAACAACTTCTAAAAAGTCTTTAGAATCGGTTGTCTGCCACTGTCCATCATAAAATAACTTGTCATACAACTTCATTTGCAAATTCCTCCTTTAAAAAACTAAAAACCCTACTACTATTAGTGTAACAAAATTCCTAATGACCGTCTAAATATCTGCCCATTAATTCTAAGTGATGCATTACACTCGCCTTGCGCATTACACCGTTTCCAGGAAATCTTTCTTGAAGTGCTTTTTGGACCAGCAATTCATAGCCCAGTGTCACTTGACTACCACAAAGTCGATGTTGCCAGGCCATCACTTCCTCCATCATCTGAAGAAACTTTTCTCTTTGACTTCCTGTTCCTTCTGGTGATAAGAAATGATGGATCCGTAATTTGCTGTCTGCAAAATAAACCATATGCAGGCTTAGAATGGCTGAAGGATAGCTTTTCTCATAATAGATCCGACTGTCAATGGAAAAATCACTAAAGCCGACAAAACCGCGTTTCTGATAAGTTAAATGATCGGTTGAAAAGTCTTCATCAGGAATAAGCCGATAATGTTCATTCTTTGCTAAACGAGTGAAAGAATCTTGTGAAAGGATCAAGGGTCCCTTTAACTGCTGGATCAAACGAAATTCTAAAGGAACGACAACTTTGGTCTGTTTATCTTGCCAGTTCTTTTGAGAGACGCTGTGAGCTTGTTGAGTCAGCAGTAACTCAGCATTAACTGGTAAACTTTCCAGATAATCATCCAGAATATAAGCTTTAGCTGCCTCTTTTTCAGCTAAAAGTTGCCTGCCGTTTTTAGTTGAAAAAGCCCCTGTCTGCGGATTTTGAATGAGATAGATGGTCCGCTGTTTCTTTTTGGCCAGCAAAAGTACTTTATCTAAAGCAGGTGTGAATTTAACAGCTTCGATGATCGGACAGATTTTAGCTGACAACAAATCACCAGCTAATAAAGTGCTTAAAGCTAATAGATCATATTGTTTACTACGAAAATAAGGGTAATACATTTATTCCTCCAAAAAACGTTTTTCTAATTCAAAATAAGCCTCACGTGTTGCTTGCAGTTCCTCTTTTAATGCCTCCACTGCTTGATTTTGAGCTTCTTCAATAAAAAGATCATAATAATTTTCACCACCACCAAAAAGATCATATTCTTTTTGACGTTTTTTTAACTCCTGATAAAGTTGTCTGTTGTTGAAGACTCTCAAACCGCGAGCTGTTTTTTTAGCTTTAGCGACTTCGCGTGCCTGGGAAATGATCAAGCGGTAAAGTAATTCTTTTTCATTGACATTCAACTCTTGTCTTTGAGCTTTTTTTTCATTAATGAAAAACCCTGGAACTGCTGCTTCTTTGTCAAAAGAGTGGTAGATCAAAGCTCCAATATGACTGGGAATTTCCGTTTTCACTTGGTCATAGAGATCTTTCGTCAATACAAAATAATTATAATTTCCGATAAACGATAATTTCGCACTGGAATGAAAATCAGCTGAACTAATTTTTAATTCATAACAGCGCCATTCGAAATTCTTTTTTTGATCTAAACGACAGCTCAAAGTATCAACGATTCCTTGTTCTTCAGGCATGGTGACTTCTTCGACTACGATATCACCTTTTTCTCGTGCATAGTAATATAGACTTTCTTCCATTTGTAATGTTAACGATGTTTTCAATGATGGTCTCACCTCTTTTTTATCTTACCATATTTACGTTTTAAAAAAGGACGAACTACAAGCATTTTTTTTGTTCTTTATTTTTGACTTTGTTACACTGAAAATAGTAAGAAATAAGAACGGAGGAATAAAATTGCGTTTGACAGGTAAAAAGGTAGTTGCTTTAGTTGACGATGATTTTGAGGATTTAGAACTATGGTACCCAGTTTTACGCTTACGTGAGGAAGGTGCACAAGTTGATCTGGTCGGACAAAAAGCACAGTATACCTACGTTGGCAAGCATGGTGTCCCGGCCGAAAGTGATTTAGCATTTACAGAAGCTGATATTGGTCTTTATGATGCTATCTTAGTTCCAGGTGGCTGGGCTCCGGACAAATTACGTCGTTTTCCAGAAGTCATTCAAATGATTCAAAGTATGGATCAAGCTGACAAAGTGATCGGCCAGATCTGCCATGCTGGCTGGGTTTTGATTTCGGCAAATATCCTGCAAGGAAAAACAGTTACCAGTACACCCGGTATCAAAGATGACATGAAAAATGCTGGAGCTAACTGGGTAAATGAAGCAGTTGTGACAGACGGACATATTATTTCAAGTAGAAGACCTCCTGATCTGCCTGAGTATTTACCTGAGCTGATCAAGGCTATTGAAAAACTTTAAGAAGATATAAAAAGAGCTCAGTCAGTTTAAAAACTGACTGAGCTCTTTTTTGTTTTAGCGACTTTAAAATCAATGTAAAGTTGCCTGTCCTTATTTACTTTCTCGCAATAATAAATATGAAGTAACAGAAGCAGTAAATGGTAAAACAAAAGCGACACTGATACTCGATAAAATAATTACGGCAAATTCCAATACGAAGGCTTTGGAGTTGATCAACTCATACCAAGTGAAATTTAAATCCTGGTAAAAGAAAATGAGTGCTAATCCGGTAGAAATAAAGGCAAATAATAGAGTATTCACGGTGGAATTCAAAATATTTCGGACTACTTTCATGCTAGAGCCAAGTAACTCCTTAAAAGCGATTTTCCCCTGCCTATTTTGAAAAATTTCACTTGTTGCACTAGC
>DATGVB010000140.1:0-10973 GCA_035300805.1 Tetragenococcus sp.
CAGCTGTCCCGGCAAAAGATCCACCGCTGCCTGCACCAGCTACAAAGGCGTTGATCGGCTTTTGCAGATCATTTACAATTTCTGGTCCCAGGCTATGGTAGTATGCTGCCGGGTTATCCGCATTTTTAAACTGCATAGGGATGTAGGAATCCGGAATCTCTGCAGCTAGCTCATTGGCTTTTTTTATGGCTCCCTGGATCCCGTCTTTATTTTTTGTATGGATGATTTTTGCCCCCAGAGCTTTCATTAAAGTTTGTTTTTCCTGGCTGAATTTTTCTGGCACGATCAAGATGGTCTTCAGATGGTATTTTTGTGCAGCTAACGCTAAACCAATCCCGGTATTACCGGCTGTTGGTTCAATAATGGTTGTCTGCTGGCTGATTTTACCCTCTTTCCAAGCCTTTTCAATCATATATTGTCCTAATCGATCTTTGATACTCCCACCTGGATTAAACATCTCCAGCTTAGCATAAATATGACTTTGCTTGGGTATTTCCATTTGCAGGTCGATCATCGGAGTATTGCCGATCAGTTGATTTACATCCTTCACTAACATTTTTTCACCTTCCTTAATCAATTTATGGACAAAAAAAGGCGCGAAAATCAATGAATGATTTTCGCGCCTTGAGGTCTATGCTAAACTAATTTGTTCCAGTCACTTATCAGCATTCATGACAAATCAGTCCGATATCGCTCAAACGCGACATCCGACAACAAGTATCTGTCAATGTGATAATAAGCTGACTCATCAATGACCCCTCCGTCCAAAATTCTTATGCTTAATATAACCGATTGCTGCAGGCTTTGTCAAACCTTTTTTTGAAAACTTTCGACCAGTTTATTGTACTGCATAGCTGCTTTAACTTTTTCACTGTCACCGCCCAGATTATCTACCAGCTGATAAGCAAAAGCCAAGGCAGTCGCCGGACCCCGACTTGTTGTCACACGACCGTCTCTAACTACGATCATTTCACTTTGATTTCCTGATTCGATCTGCTTTTCAAAACCAGGAAATGACGTATAATTTTTATCCTTCAAAAGCTCTGCCGCTGCTAGAACGATAGGAGCTGCACAAATTGCTGCTACTTGTTTGCCCTTATCATAAACAGCCTGCAGACTCTTGATAACTGTTGTATTATTCTTCAGGTTTTCTGCTCCGGGCATTCCACCGGGTAAAACCAGCATATCATAATCTACCAGTGAATCATCTAATGTCCGGTCAGTCTTGACTGTGATTTCATGGTTGCCGGTTACTTCCTCGGTAAAACCAATCATGGAGACATCGATTTCTGCCCGCCGTAAAACATCAACAATTGTTAGTCCTTCAATTTCTTCAAATCCTGGTGCAAAAACAACTGCTACTTTACTCATCGGTGAATTCCTCCTATTTTTTTATAAAATTTCTGCTAAAAAGCTGGCAATTTTCTGCCAGCTTTTTTGTTTTATTTATCAAATTTAAATAGATCTGTTGACAAGTAACGTTCACCATTATCTGGAATAATAGTCACAACTGTCTTGCCTTTCCCTAATTTTTTCGCTATTTCAATAGCGCCAAAGACATTTGCTCCACCAGAAATTCCTGGTAAAAATCCTTCTTTTTGGCTGACTCTTTGTGCCATCTCAATAGCTTGTTTACTGGTCACTATTACGATATCCTGATAAACATCCTGATCTAAGACATCCGGAATAAGACCGGCTGAAATTCCTTGGATCTTGTGTTTACCTTTAATACCATTTTTCAAGAGAGCAGATTCAGCAGCTTCCAATCCATAAATCTGAACTTGATCATTCACTTTTTTCAAGGCATGACCAACACCCGTCACAGTTCCGCCTGTCCCCATACCTGCAACAAAGGCATCTGGCGTAGAGCCAGCAAAATCTTGAATGATCTCTTGACCAGTTGTCGTTTCATGGATCGCTGGGTTAGCTGGGTTTTCAAATTGCATGGGTAAGAAATAACCGTGAGCATCTGCCAGTTCATGAGCTTTAGCAATCGACCCATTCATCCCATCGGCTCCGGGAGTTAAAACCAATTCGGCTCCATAACCTTGCATGATCGAACGACGTTCAATACTCATGGTTTCCGGCATAGTGATAATCAAGCGATAACCTTTTGCCGCTGCAACCATCGCTAGCCCAATTCCGGTATTGCCCGAAGTGGGCTCAACGATCGTACCACCGGGTTTTAAAGTTCCATCTTTTTCTGCCGCTTCAACCATCGCTAGGGCAATCCGATCTTTCACCGAACCTCCTGGATTAAAAAATTCTAGTTTTACATAAACATCTGCTGCATTATCAGGGACAATGTGATTTAATTTAACCATTGGTGTATTTCCAATTAATTCAACAATATTCTTCGCTTTTGTCATGAAAATTCTTCCTTTCATTTTAAGACAACTACTACTTACGCTACTGATTGATTTCTCAATCTAGTTTTATTCTAACAAATGGTAAGTATACGGGCAAATAATATGAAACTTGAAGTCATTTTCCTGATAATATACAGATTTTTGATAAAAGTACGTACATTATTGCAAAAATCAACGGAGTTTTATTAAAAGTACGTTAATTATCATTAAAATCAACGGAGTTGCAATAAAAGTACGTTAATTATGCTAAAAGTATCGCTTATTTTACAATGGTTATTCTAAAAAGAGTACCTCAGTTTTAACTGAAGTACTCTCATCGTTTTAATGAACCGTTCCCCCTAAACCGACTGTTGCTACGATGGTATTCATAGTATCATCCATGGTATCACATTTAAACTCAATCGTTCGACCATCAACACGCTCCATGTTGCTCATCATTTCAATACGATCGGCTTGAGCCGTAGTAAAGCATTGCAGGTCAACCGTTGCTGGCATAGTAAAAGTGAATAGTGGTAATTTTTGTAAATCACTTTCTACTAATTTTTTGACAGCCGCAGTAATCTCTAGCTGTAGCTGATGCATCGGGTAGCTCTTAGAAGCATAGCGAGCCAGTGATTGTTTGGTCGATACATAAGCAACGTCTGGCAGCATGCCTTCATCTTTTAACTGTTCCTGCAGACCGGACTCACCGATAACTAAGCCTACTGGAACGCCCAATTCTCCGGCATAAGCTGCATTGATCGTACTTTCGTTGACATATTGATCATTGATATGTAGGTCATAAGCCACACTTGCACTATAACCATGATCCATACTGCCATATTTTTTGCCGATACCGGCATGGTATCCTAAGAAAATAACAACATCGTAACTATCATCCAGTGAACTCATCATATAATCCATCCGAGGAAAACCATTCACTAAAGAAATTCGCTCGTCCATTTCCGAAAGTCGCAGGTAATTTAAATTAACTCCTTTGCTGTGAGAATCAGAAATCGTGATTTCTTCTACTTGATCGTTCACAGAACTCTGCTGAATGCCATCGATCACCCACTTTACATGGCGATGATAAAGTTCACGAAAGTTTTCAGTATCATCTTTTTCCATATCAAAGGTCGCAATACCAGCCAGTCCTTCAATATCACAGGAAATATATATTTTCATTTTTTAATAGTCACTCTTTTCTAATGGTTTTATCAATTGTTGTAATTTTTTCTGATCCAAAGAACGGATAATTGCTAGTACAAGTTTTTTGGCATGCTGGTAGTCAGTCATATCAACATAGCAATGTGACGTATGGGCATAACGTACCGGGATCCCCACTACGATTGCCGGTGCGCCCTTGACTTCATTGATCGCACTACCGTTGGTACCGCCGCCTTTTCGAACAGAAGCCTGGATCGGAATCTTATTTTTGCGAGCAACTTCAAAGGCATAAGCTTGAAATTCAGGATTGGTGATCATGGACACATCCATGTTACGTACCATCGGACCTTTGCCCATAGCTGATTGGATCAGGTAACTTTCTTCCATCTCATCAGCCGGACAGCCTTCAAAGACGATACCTAAATCGGCTTTGACCTTATTGGAGGCCACGATGGCTCCTCTTTCACCAACTTCTTCCTGAGAAGAAAGAGTCGCTGTGATATCAACTGCTAAATCATCTTGCGCGAGTTCGGTCAAAACGTCTGCCATACAAGCATCACCGATCCGACAATCAAAAGCTTTACCTAAAAAGCGTTCTGTTTGTTCGTCATATTCACAAGTGACTGCTGGAATAACTGGACTGCCGATAACGATTTGATAATTTTCCTCGACTTCTTTTTTTGAACTTGCGCCGATATCAATAAACAAATGATCAAAAGAAATCGGCATTTTCTTTTCTTGGGCACTCATAAAGTGAGGAGGCTTACTGGTAATAATCCCGCTGACCAGTCGCCCTTGTTGATTCCTTATTTTAACCTTTTGGGCTGTAGCATTAGCGGCGATCCAGCCACCCACTGGTAGAAAGCGCAGCAGACCATCCTCTCTAATCGCTTGGATCATAAAACCGACTTCGTCACTATGCGCGTCTAATTGTAAAATAGCTCGATCTCTGATATTTTGTTTCAGACTAGCATAGACATTCTTGATGCCATCCGTCTCAAAATCAGCTGCAGTTTTTGTATACTTGCGAAAAACTTGAGTGACCTCTTCTTCAAAACCGGAAACGCCAAAAGCATTAGATAGTTCTTGAATCATTGTTACTGCTTGTTGTTTCTTCATTATAACCAACCTTTACTAAAAACTATTTTATTGATACTTCTTTAAAGTATGTGGTACCCAAAGGACCAAACTCAATGCCTTTAAGCTGACTAGAAACCATATAAGCTTCGGTGATCTGATACAGTGGTGCAACCGGTGCATCTTTGGCAATGATCTGATCGGCTTCTTGCATCAGTTTCCAGCGTTTTTGTACATCAGAACTATTGTTAGCATCCTCAACTAGTTTATCATACTCCTGATTACTATAGTTTGCATCATTATTACCGTTATGAGTTGTTTTTAAATTTAGAAAATCGATGGGATCAGCATACACGGGCGTCCAGCCGCTAAGCACCATATCGTAGTCGCCTTTTTTGGCATTATCGATACGATTATTGAAAGGGACCGGTGAAACGTCAATCTTCAGTCCATCCAAATTTTCAGAAATAGCTCCTTGCACGTATTCAGCGACTTTCTTGGCACTATCAGTATCTGAACAAAGAATTGACAATGAAGCACTATCAATAGCTAATTCTTTTTTGGCTTTTTCCCACAATTCTTTGGCTTGCTTTTTATCTGTCGGATTGATATCGCCAATTTCCTTGGTAAAGTCTTCGTTAGTTTCTGGATTAATGAAGCCTGCCGGTACATACCCCTGGGCTTTTTCGGTACCATCATTCAATACATTTTTGGCCAGACTTTCAGAGTCAATGGACAGGTCGATGGCTTTTCTAGCGTCTCGATTTTTTAATATTTCATTTTCATTATTAAACTCCAGATATTGTGTTCCGGGAATTTGACGGATATGCAACTCTTTATTGCCTTTTTCTTGGGCCACTGTTTCACCCGAAATTTTAACATAGTCTATATCTCCAGCATCAAATAAATTCTTGCCGGTAGCTATTTCCTTAATTACCTGAGCATCGATTGTTTTTAATTTTACCTTATCTTTATCCCAATACTGATCATTTTTCTTATATTTCCAGGTTGAGCTGGAACCATTCCAGCCTTCCATTACAAAAGGACCATTATAAAGCGTATTATCAGAGTTCGTTCCATATTTATCACCGACTTTTTCAACATACTTCTGGTTCAAAGGGAAATAGGCTGGAACTGCCAATAGTTGCTGAAAATAACTCATGGGGTAATTCAACTGAACTTCTAAAGTATGATCATCTAAAGCTTTAACGCCCAATTCAGTTGCTTTCTTTTTACCTGCAGCAATATCGGCATAATTTTTTATGCCTTCAAAATAATAAGCTTGAGGAGATGCTGTCTTAGGATCAACGGTACGTTGCCAAGAATAGACAAAATCATCGGCTGTAATTTCATCTCCATTACTCCATTTTGCTCCTTGGCGTAATTTAAAAGTGTAAGTTTTCCCATCGTTTGTTGGTTCAGTTAATGCTGTAGCTAATGCCGGTACAGCTTTACCTTCTTTATCCAGTGAGTATAGACCTTCTGCGATCTGACTCATTACATCCACAGTCGTATTATCCATTGCCAAAGAAACATCTGCAGTAGATAATTCAGAATTAATCCCAACTTTTAAAACTTGAGCATTATCTTCCTTGTTAGTTGCTGAACTGCTGCTTTTACCGGTGGTTGAACAAGCACTTAAAGTCAAAGCCAAAGCAGCCGACAAACAAATCACCCATTTCTTATATTGCATAACCCTCATCACTTTCCTTTCTTTTTCCTGATTTTCTGCTAAAATTATTTGTATCTTAATGGAGGTAAAAACGATGAACTTAGACTATCTGAAAGAGATTTATCAGCTGACAACGACAGAAATAAACATTTTGTCTTATTTAGAGCAGCACATCCCTAAACAAAATCACATTAGTATTCGTCAAACCGCTCATGACTGCTTTACTTCGCCAGCAAGCATTGTGCGCATGTCTAAAAAGATGAATCTGTCTGGCTTTAGCGAGTTGATCTATAAAATCAAAGATGCTCAATTATCCGCACCTCTTGCCAAAGAAACAATGCCTGATGCAAGCAAGATCGAACAATTCTGTCGACTTTTAAAACAAAATAAAGGGGCGCTGATTGCTATCCTGGGAACTGATTTTTCCACTCACCTAGGAGCTTTTATTAGTGATGTTTTAAATTTTCATTCGATACCAAACATTCGGACTTCCTATACGCAGCTGCTTAACAATCAGAATAATCAGAAAATTTTATTTATCGTTCTTTCTCATTCTGGTGAAGAAACAGTTTTCAAAAAAACTTTGCAACTAGCACAAGCCAAGCAAAACAATGTGATCTCTTTTGTAGGAAACCAGCAGTCTTTTGTCGCCAAGCACTCAAATCTAGTCTTTTCAACTGATACTTTTAGCCCTTTTTCAACTAGTCATGCTCAACCGCAGCTTTTTTATGGACAGACACTCATTACTTTTGAAATTCTGATTTGTACTTACTTAAATTCCAATATAGAAAACAAATAATTTTTATCATTATAAGCTAATTCTTGTCATTTATTAATTTTTTTTAACCAAAAGGAACGCGTTTAGCCAGATTGGAAACATGTTTCTGTCTAATGACTTAAGTTATCTAGGAATTAAAATAAATGATACAAAAAAATTGACGAATAAAGATTGATTGGTAGCAAGTTAGAAAAACATGGTGCCAATCAGTTTTAAATTGGTACCATCTTGGCCATATTTAATGCCAATAATCTAAATTCTGGCAGCACACCTGGTTTACTTACTGCCAATAAACCGGCTAGCTCTGTAGTACACAAAAAAAGATAGGTCGTCTAATAGAAAAGACGTTTCCTATCTTACTTTTATTCTTCTTTTTCATTTTCCGATAAATCTAAAGAACTCGCCGTGTCTTCATTTGACTGCTCATCAGGCTCGGTTGGCTCAACATAACTTGTATCATCCTCTTCTTTTGTCTGACTGCTATGACTTTCCTCCAGCTGACTGGTAGTTGTAGATGTTTCTGCTACAGTGGAGGTAGTCGTGGTTTGAGTAGAGTTTTCACTAGTCGAAACTCCACTTGAAGTCGTTGAGGTCGTTAGCTGACTACTATCTGTGGTTTCTGTATTACTTTTAGTTTGTGAAGTTGATTCGCTCATTGTAACTGTTGTCGAACTTATCTCTTTTGTCTGACTTGTATCTGAATTATTGTCATCTGTTGAATTTGTAGTTTGTTCAACTGTATCTTGGGTCCTCTGAAAAGGCGTCGCAACAAAGGCATTGGCATCACTTTTAACGACTAAACTTAAAACAACGGTAACTAAGCAACTCAATAATAAAGTCTGCCAGTTAAACTTATTCTTCATTTTCACCTCATCCTTTCTATCTCAAAAAACGGATGACGATATTATTTTTTTAATTTTAACTTAAATTAGGGTAAAAAGCAAAAATCAGAAATTTGAGTAATCTTTCTTTTTTTTGTTACACTTAATAAAAAGGAGAAAAAATGCGTAGAACTAATAAAGTACCAGAAAAAAAAGTCCGACAGCTTTTTGACCGGATCGCAGCTAACTATGATACAACCAATAATGTCATTTCGCTGGGCTCGCATAAAAAATGGCGCAAAAAAACGATGCAGCAGCTTGCGCTTGAGCCTGGGGGAAAAGTCTTGGATCTATGTTGTGGAACGGGTGATTGGACGATTGCTCTGGCCCAAGCGGTGGGGTCAACAGGAGCCGTAGTAGGTTTGGATTTTAGTAGTGAAATGCTGGCAATTGCCAAAACAAAACTAGCAGCAGCTAATATCTTTTCACAAGTTACTTTACTGCAGGGTGACGCTATGGAATTGCCTTTTGCAGATAATTCTTTTGATGTCGTTACAATTGGTTTCGGCCTTAGAAATGTGCCCGACGCCGCCCAAGTATTACGTGAAATGCAGCGGGTGGTGGTCCCTGGAGGAATGATCGCCTGTCTGGAAACTTCTCAACCGGAAAATCGACTGATTTATCCTTTCTGGCAGCTTTATTTCAAATTAATGCCGCTTATCGCTAAACTCAAGCATAACGACAAGCAGGATTATGTCTATCTGCAGCAGACTACCCAGCATTTTTTTAGTGCAAAGCAACTAGAAACATTATTTCGTTCCACTGGCTTGATTCAAACAAACTATCAGTCCTTTATGTTTGGGGCCAGTTGCCTGCATACCGGAATCAAAAAAGAACGAAGCAAGATCTAATCCGCTAAGATTAGATTTGCTTCGTTCTTTTTACATACGGCTCAAGTAAAGAAAAATCTGGCGGCTGGTTAAATAACCCAGCACTTTTTTACTCTTATCGATCACTTTGATTTGTTCATTTTGACTTAAAACTTCGAATGCTTTTTGTAAGCTTGTATCCTGTTCCACGACGGCCGTCTTTAAAGATTGCTCTATTTGAGATCCTTGAACTTGTAGGACTTCTGCCAATGATAGCTGGTAAATACTTTTCTTCATACTCGAACCAAAAAAATCACGCACAAATTCATTGACTGGATTTTGGGCAATTTCTTCTGGCTTACCTACTTGTAAGAGGCGCCCCTGGCTCATAATACCGATCCGATCTCCAAGTTTGATTGCTTCTTGCATGTCATGAGTCACAAAAATAATGGTATTATGCAGCTCTTCATGTAGTTCGAGGATCAGTTTTTGTAAAGTTGTCCGTGAAAGTGGGTCTAGAGCACCAAAGGGTTCATCCATCAAGACAATTTCAGGTTTTGCAGCAATCGCCCGTAAAATACCAATGCGTTGCTGCTCGCCACCCGACAATTCACTGGGCATTCGGTTACGATATTTCACCGGATCAAGTCCCACTTTGTCTAGCAGCTGATCGACTAGACGCTGAATTGCTTTTTTATCGGTCTTTTTCATTTCAGGAATCACAGCGATATTCTGGGCAACAGTCATCGTCGGAAACAGTGCAATCTGTTGTAGCACATAGCCCATTGACCAGCGCAATTGCTGTAAAGAATAATCCTTAGCTTTTCTTTCATCAATCAGAATATCTCCTGTAGTTGGTTCTTCCAACCGATTGATCATCTTAAGTGAGGTGGTTTTCCCGCTGCCGGAAGTCCCAACTAAGACAAATAATTCACCCTTTTGAATTTTTAGATCTAACTCAGGAATCACTTTGACGTCACCGAATGACTTAGCTACCCCTTTAAATTCAATTGCTGTATTACTCATTATGGCTGAGCCTCCTTCAGCAGACCCTTTTGTTCTAAATAATCATTTGCTACACTAGCAGGAGTCTTCTTCTTCACATTGACCTGGTAATTCATTTCCTGCATTTCTTCTTCAGTGATCTGACCACTTAAACGATTCAACGCTTTGACGATTTTTGGATGTTTTTGGGCAAAATCATCCTTCATAAGTGGTGCTCCCTGATATTTGGGAAATAGGCCCTGGTCATCTGTCAGAATACTTAAATGATATTGACGCAATTCACTATCAGTCGAATAGGCATCGATCAAATTGACTTCACCATCATCAATTGCCTGATAGCGCAGAGCCGGCTCCATCGAACTTGTTTTGAAATCTAAATTATAAAGTTTTTTAAGACCTTTGAGTCCATCTTCTCGATCCATAAACTCAAGTGTCATTCCAGCAGTAAGGTCTGACTGGATGGCGGATAAATCGCTGATTTTTGTTAACTGATGCTGCTTTTTAAATTGATCTGTTACCGCCACTGCGTAACTGTTATTGTATTTCATAGGTTTTAATAAGGTTAACTGATCTTGTTTTTGCAGTAATTTTTTTGCTTGTTGATAGGTTTCTTTTTCCGATAGTTTCTGTGTATCCACCGAATCTTTGATCAGCGTTTCTAAAACTGTTCCGGTAAATTCAGGATAAATATCGATCTGATCGTTCTTGACTGCATTATATAAAAAAGTCGTCTTGCCAAAGTTAGGCTTCAACTCAACCTGGATATTCGAGTCTTCTTTTTCAATCAACTGCTGATACATATTGATCAATATTTCCGGTTCCGCTCCTAATTTTCCGGCAATCGTAATTGTTTCCTGACGATTGCTGAAAAATGAATATAAACCGCCACCGCCTAGCAAAAGCAATATGACAATTAGTCCGATCAAGGATTGGCGTGGCTTGGCATCTTCAAACCAGTGGATCAGACTGCTTAGAATAATCGCCAGTAGTGCCGCTGAAACTGTACCGATGATGATTAGCGACATATTATTGCGGTCGATCCCTAAAAGAATAAAAGTGCCTAAACCGCCAGCACCAATTAAAGCGGCTAAAGTAGCCGTACCAATGATCAGCACCGTTGCAGTCCTGATTCCTGATACAATTGCCGGACGTGCCATGGGCAGTTCGACCTTGAATAGTTTTCGCATTCTTGACATGCCAAAAGCATCTGCGGCCTCTTCAATAGCCGGATCAATC
>DATGVB010000141.1:0-2306 GCA_035300805.1 Tetragenococcus sp.
ACATACCAAATTTATATATAAAAATTTTGAGAAACGTAAAAAAATTGGGAGGAAAATAAATGAATAAAAGACGTTGGGCAGCAGTAATTATCGCTTTAGCATTATTTGTTTTTTCAACAATCATGGTCATTAAGGATAAAGAGGCAACAGATGAGTCAAGCAGTTCATTGACTGGGATCGATGCATTATTATTTGGTTCAGGCGAGTTAGAGGAGACAGTTAGTCAAGAAGGTGATGAAGACGAAAGGATCGTTGAACTCACTGTGGATGGGACGATCCAGGATACAGGTGAGAGCAGCATTTTTTCTGATGAAAGTTATAATCATCAGTTTTTCATGGAACAACTAAAAGCAGTCCAGCATGACTCCAGTATCGCCGGCGTACTCCTGACCGTAAATTCTCCTGGTGGTGGAGTTTATGAAAGTGCCGAAATTGCCAAAGAAATACGTAAGATTCAAGCTAAGAAAATTCCAGTATATGTTTCAATGAAAAATATGGCTGCTAGCGGCGGTTATTATATTTCTGCTTCAGCCGATAAAATTTTTGCAACAGATGAGACGATGACAGGTTCGATCGGCGTAATAATGTCAAGTTTGAACTACGCTGATCTATTTAAAAAATTAGGGATAAGTGATCAGACTTATAAAAGCGGCGCACTTAAAGATATGGGCTCAGCTAGCCGTAAACCAACCAAAGAAGATGAGAAAGTTTTACAGGAATTTATCGATTCTTCCTATAATCGTTTTGTTAAAATCGTTAGTTCAGGGCGAGATATGAATGAGGCACAGGTGAAAAAAATTGCTGATGGACGAATCTATGACGGACAGCAAGCTAAGAAAAATGGTCTGATCGACCAGCTGGGTTTTCCTGAAGATGCCTTGAAAGCACTCGAAAAAGACCATAATTTGAGTAATGCTCAAGTTTTTCAATATGATAAATTGACGAGTGGTTTTGGTAGTACTTGGCTGGGCTCGAAAATCGCCGAAATAAAAGGAGTTAAGCCCACAGAACAAACCCGTTTACTGCAATTATTGGAAAAAATCGGGACGCCTCAAGCACCTAAACCAATGTATTATTACGGAGGTGAGTAAATGAGTACGCCAAAAGAAAAAAATTTCTATCATAAAGTTTTAAATTCTTTTAATGATGACAAATATTCCGAAGATGAGATTAAAGCAAAACAAGCAGATTGGCAAAAATATGCAGATAATTCAAAAAAACCACAATATGAAAATGATTTTCCAGCTTACTTTTTTTCCGGTTTTTGGATCCGTTCTTTTGCTTTTTTAGTTGATCTGCTGTGTATTCATGCTCTGCAGCAAATTATTCTGGCTGGTTTTTTAACAGCAGGTTCTTGGCCTTATGAAGCTTTGGCTATAGTGATCTATCTCAGTTATTTCACTTTGATGACGAAGTTAAATAAAGGACAGACGATCGGCAAAATGATATTTGGTATCCGAGTCATTTGTTTAACAGAAAAAGACCTTTCCTGGAAAACCGTCTTAGTCCGTGAAACTTTTGGTCGTTATATTCTACAGTTAAATCCGCTGTGTATACTTTTTTATCTGCCGATCATTTTCACTAAGCGTAAACAACAGACAATTGATTTATTAACGGATACAAGTGTTGTAACTCTTAATTTAATTCAAGCCTTCAATCAAAAGGCCAGTCTGTAAAGAAAAGAGTGTAGAAGATGGGAGAAATAATTTCATTTCCAGATGAAAATGAACGATTGCAAAAGTTAGCGGATAAGCAATTAGCAAAAGGCGATTTTCTGGCTGCAAAAAATTCTTTTAAAAAATTATATGAAAAAATCCCAAATGAACGCTATGCCCGAAAATTAATTCAAATATTAGTCAGATTAGGGGATTATACTTCAGCCCGCAGTTTTTTTGAAGAGCATGGCTTATTGACAGAAGAACAAGATTTTAGTGATTATCTCCATGTATTAATGTTGGACAATCAATTTCTGACTTGTCATAAATGGTTACAGAAAAGACCGAATATTGAGCTTTTGGAAGAACTTGATCAGTTAGAGCAAGCACATGACCTTATATCTTCTGTTTTAATAGAGCGCCAAGAGCAATTGGCAAGTTACGATCAAAGAAAGTTACCTTTGAACTCTAAGGAATGGCAGGATTTTACTCAGAATATTTCTTTAGCTGAATTTTTACAATTAGTACAAACTTATCTGCCACAAGCTGACAATCCCTTTCTACCGCCCAGATTAGTGGAAGAGTTAGTGGCTTGCGGCGCAAAAGGAGAGATCAGCTTAGGAGAAAAAAAATTAGCTTTAGAGAGTTTGA
>DATGVB010000142.1:0-2201 GCA_035300805.1 Tetragenococcus sp.
GTAATTGGTAAATTACGTGTTCCACCCATCCGGTAACGCGTCCGGGCAATCTGACCTACGATTTCATCCATCGCTTCAAAGACAAAACCAAAAAATTGAATTTCAGGTACAGCGCGAAAGCCTTCCAAAGCTAAACCAAAAGCTAGACCGCCAATGCCAGATTCTGCTAAAGGTGTATCAAAAACGCGATCTTCACCGAATTTATCCTGCAAATCAGCTGTCGCACGAAAAACACCGCCGTTTTTACCTACGTCTTCACCGAAAACTAAGACATTTTCATCATTTTCTAACTCAACAGCTAGGGCATCATTAATTGCTTGAATCATTGTTTTTTGTGCCATGATTATTTCGACTCCTTCGCTTCATAATATTTAATTTGTTCTTGAATATTTTGAGGTTGAACTTCAAACATATTCTTCAAGAAATCAGAAACTTTTTGTTTAGGTAATTGATCGGCCTTGGCAATAGCTTCTTTGATTTCTTCTTTTGTATCCTCGATCACTTTATTTTCTTGTTCTTCTGACCACAAACCCTTGTCAGTCAAATATTTGCGCATCCGGATCAATGGATCTTTCTTTTCCCATTCATCATTTAAATCATCGCTGCGGTAACGTTTAGGATCATCACCAGACAATGTATGCGGACCATAACGATATGTCAAAGTTTCGATCAGAACTGGACCATTGCCGTTTGCGGTCCATTCCCGGGCTAATTTAGAAACTGTATAAACTGCCATAGCATCCATGCCGTCAACTTGAATTCCCGGGATTCCAGCTGCTACTGCTTTTTGAGCCAGACTGGTAGCTGCTGTCTGTTTTTTACGTGGTACAGAAATCGCAAACTGATTATTTTGTACAAAGAAAACTGCATTGGCACCATAAGAACCAGCAAAGTTCATTGCTTCATAAAAATCACCTTGAGAAGTACCGCCATCACCCGTGTAGACAAAAGTAACATTTTTACTCTGCTTCTTCTTCAAGCCTAAAGCGACTCCAGCAGCTTGTACATATTGCGCACCAATAATAATTTGCGGAGGCATTGCCTGCAAATCTTTATCGTACAGATTGCCGGCTACATGTCCTCTTGACCATAAAAAAGCCTGGTATAAAGGTAAGCCATGCTGAACCAATTGAGGCACATCACGATAACCTGGAAATAGCACATCTTCTTTTTCAAAAGCAAAATGACTGGCTAACTGACTGGCTTCCTGACCGGCTGTTGGAGCATAAAAGCCTAAACGTCCTTGTCGGTTCAAGGCAGTTGAACGTTGGTCTAATGTCCGTGACCAAACCATTTGAGTCATAAGTTCAACTAACTCTTCATCATTTAAATCAGCTACTAACGACTCATCTACAACGTTTCCATCTTGGTCTAAAGCTTGATAAGTTGGAAATTGCGCATCGACTTTTTCTAACAGAGCCTTAAAGTCAATTGTTTTTTTCTTTGCCATCTTGTCACACTTTCCTCTCTTTTAATAAATTCCAATAGGGTCATGGTTTAATACAATATATAACAGCAAGTTAATTCTGTATTACTGTTTAACCATTTACATCTATAAAATTATCATCTTTAACTTGAAAACACAAGTAAAATGTTCGCAGAAAAACTGTTTTTTTCACGAATAAATTGTAGTTAATCAACCAAAAAACAAAGCAATGAAATTTGGCAGCGATTTCTTTCACAAAAAAGATTCGTGCGTTACATCACATAATTACAACAGATCATTTTATTTATAGAAACAGTCAGCAAAAAACAGGAGCTAAGGCACCTTTTTTATTGTAAAAACAATCACGAGTTATTTTTTTAAAAAAAGAATACTGGCTAAAAAAATTTTAACCAGTATTTTTCATAAGTTAATTATTTTGCCCATAGTAATGAGCATAGAAATGTTTGGCGATTTGCAGGGTCAAGAGATAACCTAAGATGATTAACACAAAATAAAACCAATACATCGACGGTAATGCTACAAAATCAATTGCCTCACCTAAAGGAGTCAAGACAAAAGCTGCACCCAAAACAATAGCAGCAATACTTGCTAAAGTCACATGGATAGAAGCATGACTTTGGACAAAAGGGATCTTTTGAGTCCGTAAAATATAAACGGCCAAAGTCTGAGTCGTCAGACCAATCGCAAACCAGCCTGTTTGAAAGAGAGCCTGATCGCTCACTGTATTTGCTCCAAAAACGAACCACATCAAAAG
>DATGVB010000143.1:0-11185 GCA_035300805.1 Tetragenococcus sp.
TTTTCCTTTAATTCTTTTAAAAACTGATTATCCATTTTATCCATTCCTTTTTTTATTTGACTTCTTTTATTATACTGATTTTTTTCCAATAATGAAATGATTGTAGTAAAGGAAATGAAAAAAGATCTTTTTTCTTTCAAAAAATCAGTAAAAAAAGCGATCTTTCGTCACTATCACTAGGCGAAAGATCGAATTGATATTCTCTATTTTACGTGGGATGCAATATAATCAATTGCCGCTCCAACCGTTTGGATCTGTTCAGCATCTTCATCTGAAATTTCTGTTCCAAATGCTTCTTCTAATTCCAGGACAAATTCCATAATACTGATTGAATCAGCCTTCAAATCATCTTTAATACTCATGGATTCATTTACTTGATCCGCGTTTATTTCAAAATGATTTGCGATCACTGCCATCACTTTTTGCGAAACCTCTTCACGTGTCAACTATGTTCACCTCCGCTTTCTGTCATGCAAGAAAGAGCTACCAATCATTTTACTTTTTTTTCTTTCTTTTGTCTAGCTTTTTTTCATACTTGTAACAATGGTTGCAAAATCATTACACTAATTTTCAAGTTGCCAAACCAGTTTTCCCACAACATCTGTCTCTAACATGGTATGAATCTGACGAATCGTTGCCGCAACTGCCACCGGACCTGTCGCCCCATGCGTTTTTACCACAGGTGCTTTTAAGCCAAACAAAACAGCTCCACCATATTTGGCATAGTCCATTTCATTTTTCAGACTAGATAAAGCATTTTTTAACAACACAGCTCCCATCTTCCCTTTGAAGCCTTCTGCTAAAATTGATGATTTCAATAGTTTAGCCATACTTAAAGCTGTTCCTTCAATTGATTTCAAGACAGCATTTCCAGTAAAACCATCTGTCACGACAACATCTGCTACACCACTTAAAATATCACGTGCTTCGACATTGCCGATAAAATTGATTCTTTTTTCTTCAGATAACAATTGGAAAGCTTTTTTAGTCAATTCACTTCCCTTGCTATCTTCCGTTCCATTATTTAATAAGGCAACTTTAGGCGCGTCTATGGTGCGCACATTTTGAGCATAAAATGATCCTAGAATAGCGTAGTTTAACAGATGTTCAGCTTTATTTTCCGCATTGGCTCCAAGATCTAACATATCAAAACCACGATTTTCACCAACTACCGGTAAAGTTGACATCAAACCAGGGCGATCGATTGCTTTGATCCTTCCTACAATAAAAAGACCGGCAGCTAATAAAGCCCCCGTATTGCCAGCTGAAAAAATGGCATCTGCTTCCCCCTTTTTTACTGCTTGAGCGGCCAGCACCATCGAAGCTTGTTTTTTACGACGAATTGCCCTGACAGGCTCATCTTCACTATCAATTTTTTCATCTGTATGAATAATGGTAATATTTTTCTGATCAGTTAGATATTTTTTAATTTCCTCTTCTTTTCCATAAAGCTGGAATTCAATATCAGGAAAATCTTTTTGGGCTAACATAACTCCCTCAACAATTGCTTGAGGTGCGTTGTCACCGCCCATGGCATCTACTGCTATTTTCATTTATGCACACCTTCCTTAGTATTCTTGCTTGATTATAACATATTTTCATAAAAATAAATCTTAGCTCCTTTAATTAAGAACCTTATATTGTGCGTAATTTAATTAAATTTGACTGTTCTAACTAGACTCTAGCAAGTGTCAGTCAAAAGATTGGTCCTTTTGCTGAAGGAACTGTAAATACTTTAACAGACCCGTATATTCAGGTAAGACTTGCCAATCTTTTTTTAGCCAAAGAGTTTGAGCTTCGTTTTTAGCCACCTCTAAAATGGTAGCATCTGCAACAATATCAGCTACTGCAAATTCTGGCAAGCCAGACTGACGAAAACCGAAAACTTCGCCTGGTCCACGTAGTTCAAGATCTTTCTGACTGACAATAAAACCATTATTGGTTTCTGTCATGATTTTCATGCGTTCTTTACCCATTTCATTTTTAGGATTAGCTATGAGGATGCAATAAGAAGCTGCTTTACCGCGTCCGACACGCCCCCGCAGCTGGTGAAGTTGAGCTAAACCAAAACGGTCTGCATCCATGATCAGCATCATTGTTGCATTGGGAACATTTACCCCAACTTCAATCACTGTCGTGGAAACTAAAACTTGAATTTGATTATCCTTAAAACTTTCCATCACATTTTCTTTTTCTTCGTTTTTCATTTTGCCATGCAAAAGTCCTACTTCAAACTGTGATGCAAAAAAGTTTTGTAGCTGCTGATAAAGTTCAACTGCATTTTGTACATCCAACATTTCAGATTCTTCGATCAAAGGACAGATCACATACATCTGTTGTCCCTTTTGTAATTGAGTTAAAGCGTTCTTCAAGCAATCTTCCAGTTGAGAATGACGGATCCAGCGAGTCACTACTGGGATTCGACCGGCGGGCATTTCATCAATGATCGATACATCCATCTCTCCATAAGCCGTAATGGCTAAAGTCCGCGGAATTGGCGTAGCTGTCATAAAGAGTACATCTGGCTGCTGCCCTTTTTGGCGCAAAACACGACGCTGATTGACACCAAAACGATGTTGTTCATCGGTAATCACTAAACCCAGGCGACAGAAATCGACTCCCTCTTGAATCAAGGCATGGGTACCTACGATTATATCAATTTCTCCTAAATGTAACTGTTCAAGGATTTCTTGTCTTTGACTGACTTTCGTCGAACCGGTCAACAAGGCTAATTTAACTTCTAAAGGATCAAACAGCTGATTTAAACTTTCCAAGTGCTGCTGGGCCAAAATTTCAGTTGGTACCATCAATGCTCCCTGGAAGCCTGCTGTGACCGTGGCATATAGGGCAATAGCCGCAACTACCGTCTTACCACTGCCAACATCGCCTTGCAAAAGTCGTTGCATATGTTTAGGCAACAGTAGATCCCGACAAATCTCATTCGTCACTCTTTTTTGGGCTAAAGTTAATTCAAAAGGGAGTCTTCTAGTAAACATTTTTACTTTTTCTATATCATAAGAAATTGCCAAGCCATTTTTTTCTGATTTTTGTTCTTGTTTTAAGCCTTGAATTTTCATTTGAAATAAAAAAAATTCTTCAAAAACAACACGTCGTTTCGCCTGATGATGATCAGCTGGATCTTTAGGGAAATGCATGGCATACATCGCTTGATCTCTACTAAACAAACGATACTTATCGATTAAAGATTTAGGCAGGTTTTCTTCGATCTGATCACCAAATTTTGTAAAAGCCTGTTTGATCAGATCAATCAGCGTTTTCTGACGGATCGCTTTACTGACATGATAAATAGGCGCAAAGCTGTCTTCTTGTCCGCTGCCTAAAATCTTCATACCTGTCAAAGCTTGACGCTTAGCATCCCACTTGCCGTACACCGCAATTTCTTGAGCTACTTCCACCTTGTCTTTTAAATAAGGCTGATTAAAAAAAGATACACTAAAAACAGCCTGGTCCTGCATCATGCGAAATTGCAAACGTGATTTCTTATAACCAAAACGATTGACCACAGCCGGTGAGACGACCACACCTTTTAACGTCACCTTTTCTTGATCATTGATTTCAGCCAACTGTCGGGCCTGAATATCTTCATAGCGAAAAGGATAATAACTTAAAAGATCTTCAACATTAAAAATCCCAAGTTCAGCTAAGTTTTCCGCACGTTTAGCTCCTACGCCACTTAATTTGGTCACTGGAGTATCCAGCATTTGTTCACCCACTTTCTAAAAAAGCCTGGTACAACCAAATGGTTAAACCAAGCTTTACAATAATTATTCTGCTGAAAAAAGATACGGATAAACCGGCTGGTCGCCTTTATGAATTTCTACTTCTAATTCTTCGTCAATGGAAAGTACATATTGTTCCAAAACTTGAGCATCTTGTTCAGATCCATCTTCTCCAATTAAAAACGTAACAATTTCTGTATTTTCATCGATCATTTTCGCCAGCGTCACTTTTGCTGCTGCTAAAATATCCGCCTCTGAAACTACGATCGAGCCTTCCACCATACCTAAATAATCATTCTTCTTAATATCAATATCATCAATATGAGTATCACGAGTTGCCGTTGTGATCGAACCTGAAGTAACACTAGCCAAACTGTGACTCATTGCTTCTTTGTTTTCTGACAGGTTCTGTCTTTCATCAAAAGCCAGCATAGCAGTCATTCCCTGAGAAATTGTCTTAGTAGGCACTACCTCAACAGGAATAGCAGCTACTTCTGCAGCTTGCTGAGCTGCCATAAAAATATTTTTATTATTTGGCAGGATAATTACTTGATCAGCATTAACTTTTTCAATTGCTTTAATAATATCTTCCGTACTTGGATTCATCGTCTGCCCACCTGAAATCACATATTTCACGCCCAGACTTTCAAAGAGTTCTTTGATTCCTTTTCCGGCAGCAACTGCGATAATTGCATAAGAGCAACGAACTTCAGAAACTGCTTCTTGATCATGTTCAAGAATGGTTTCATGTTGCAAGCGCATGTTATCAACTTTAACTTTCACCAAGGAGCCAAACTTCTGACCATAATTCATCACTTCACCAGGATGTTCAGTATGTACATGTACCTTAATGATCTCATCATCATTAACTACCAATAAGGAATCTCCCAGCTCATTCAGATAATTACGGAAAGTTTCATAGTCAAACTGACTGTCAACGGTTGGACCTTCTCCGATTTTCACCATGATCTCGGTGCAATAACCATATTTGATATCTCCAGTTGCAAGTTGACTTTGAACGCTGCGATGATGCTCAACATTAACTAACTCTTCCATTGAAGCAGGTGTCAATTCTTCATCAAAAACAAACTCACCATTCAAAGCACTCAAAAAGCCTTCATAAATAAATAAAAGTCCTTGACCCCCGCTATCTACTACACCGACTTCTTTTAAAACAGGTAATAGTTCTGGCGTTTTATCCAAAGCTCTTTTTCCACCTTTAACAACAGCCTCCATAACTGCAACACAGTCATCTGTCTCATCTGCTTTTTTTTCGCCATCACTGGCAGCTACCCGGGCAACTGTCAGAATTGTTCCTTCAACAGGTTTCATGACTGCCTTATAAGCCGTTTCAACTCCGTGTTTAAAAGCCCGAGCTAAATCACTGGCCGTAAGTTCATCAAGGCCTTTAAGCTGCTTGCCAAAGCCCCGGAATAATTGAGATAAAATAACACCTGAATTACCACGTGCTCCCATTAACAAACCCTTTGATAAAGCATCTGATAATTCTCCTACTTTTTCTGAAGTAGAATCGACAACTGCATTAGTTCCGCTAGTCATCGACAAATTCATATTTGTTCCAGTATCTCCATCAGGAACTGGGAACACATTTAATGAGTTAACAAATTCTGCATTTTTTTGAAGACGATTGGCACCGGCTTGAACCATTTCCTGAAATTGGCTGCCGCTGATTTTTGTTACTTCCACTGATAAATCCTCCTTAAGTTTCATCGCTGAAAAATTCAGCCGCTCATTTGCCTAATCTGGCAACACACGAACACCCTGAACAAACACATTCACTGAATTAGCGACAACTCCCAGCATTGTTTCAAGGTTATATTTTACTTTTTCCTGTACATTACGTGATACCTCTGAAATTTTTGTACCGTAACTTACAATTGTATATACATCCACTGCAATGCCATTTTCTTCTTGTCGTACAACGACACCTCGCGAATAGTTTTCTTTACGTAAAATTTCATTTATATTATCTTTAAACTGATTTTTACTCGCCATACCGACAATTCCAAAAACATCAGTTGCTGCACCACCCACTACTGTGGCGATGACTTCATTGGTTATTTCAATCGTTCCATTTGATGTTTGAATTTTTACAGCCATTATGAGCCTCCTTAGCAGACTGACCGTCTATTTTCTACTATAATATTTTACCATAGCTGTGTAGCAAATAAAAGGACAAGAACTGTCAGCACGCTATTGTTCACCTGATTACACAGCTGTAGCATTGTTCACTTTACAAGTATTTCAAAAAAAAGTCAATCAATTAAAAAATCCCCTTGCAAATAAGTGCAATTTATGATAAATTCAATTAGTATGAGCGAAATTAACAAACGCTCCTAGATCAAGGCAAAGGAGGAAATAAATATGGCAAAAGTATGTTACTATACTGGCCGCAAGACCAAGAGCGGCAATAATCGTTCGCATGCATTGAACGCTACTAAACGTACAGTAAAACCTAATCTGCAAAAAGTTCGCGTATTGGTTAATGGTAAACCTAAAAGAGTTTGGGTGTCAGCTCGTGCTTTGAAATCTGGAAAAGTTGAGCGTGTCTAATCAAATACAGTAAGTAAACCGTTCATTTGAACGGTTTTTTTCTTATACAATTTTCATTCTTTCACAAAACAATACTCTTCTTATTATTTTGTACTTTATCCTTTAAAATTTCATTAACGCTTCTTACTAAAATCACCCGAAATCAGCTTTTCTATGATAAACTTGAATCAAATTATAGAAGGAGTCTACAGTCATGCTCAAAAGTTTTTGGCAAAAAAATAAAATTTATTTACTTACTAGTTTTTTTATTCCTTTTTTGCTGATGGCAATCATGTATCTAACCATTGGAATTTATCCAGGCAGTAGCCGTAGCATTATGGCCAGCGATGCTTTTTCACAATTTTCTAATTTTCATGCCAGTTTCCGAAATGCCCTTTTAGGTAAACAAGGTTTCCTTTACACTTGGAATGCGGCTTTAGGACTTAACTATCTGTCACTGATTTCTTATTATCTAGGTGGTTTCTTCACTCCTTTGGTTCTCTTTTTCCCAAATCAGTTTATGCCTGACGCTTTATATTTTTTAACCTTATTAAAAATCGGAGCCAGTGGCCTTAGCTTCTGGTTTTATGCCAAACACAGCTTTAAGATCTCTAATTGGAGCCAAGCCACACTTGCCATTTGTTATGCTTTAATGTCTTTTACCCTTGTCCACTCGGAATTGGTGATGTGGCTTGACGCTTATATCTATCTGCCACTTGTCATCTGGGGAATTGACCGTTTAATTCAACTTGCTAAACCCAAGCTATTATTTATCAGTTATTTCATGCTCTTTTTCACTTCTTTTTATTTTGGCTTCATGATCGGCGTCTTCTCTGTCTTATATTTTTTAATCCAGTTACTGCGTTCATGGAAAAAAAACAAAAAAAAGATTCTACCTTATGCGATCACCTCTTTATTAGCAGGCGGGGCTTCTATGATCATTATCCTACCAGCTATTTTAGATCTGCACAGTAACGGCGAAGAGCTTACACAGATCACCGCAACTAAGACTGAAGCAACCGGTCCTTGGGACTTTTTAATAAAGAACATGATCAGTGTTTATGACACTACCAAATACGGCTCGATCCCTTTCATTTATATTGGACTTGTGCCTTTAATTCTGGCAATCTTTTATTTTTGCATCAAAGAAATTTCTTTTAAGGACAAGTTACTTTATGCTTGTTTGATCGGCATCCTTATTGCAAGTTTTTATTTTGTACCTTTTAACTTGTTCTGGCATGGCATGCATGCTCCTAATATGTTTCTTTTTCGTTACGCTTTTTTGCTGTCCTTTGTTGTTGTAATGTTAGCTGGTTTAGGCTGGGAAAAACTTTCTGCAACAAATAAAAATAAAATTTTCTTTATTCTGATCATTTTATGTCTGGTTTTCACTCTCACTTATCTGTTCAATTATAAAGCTCATGATTATTTAAAATTGAGTTCTTTATTGTTAACACTAGCGTTTTTGATCGTTTACGGGATCATCTACTATCTGGAACTGCAAAAAAAATTCACACTCGCACAATTAGCCGCTTTATTATTAGTCATTGTTACTGTAGAAATGGGTATCAACGCCAACGGGATGTTAAGAGGGATTTTGCATGATTGGAATTACGCTTCACGTAGTTTATATACCCAACCTTATAAAGCTATCAAAACCTTGGTTGATCAAACCAAAGCAGATAACCAGAATTTCTATCGCTTAGAAAACCTAGATCCGGTCTCTTCCAATGATGGTTTGAATTATGGCTATAGCAGTCTTAGTATGTTTTCATCGATCCGTAATCGTCATACGCTTGGCTACATGGACTCCTTAGGTTTTCGTTCCCGCGGAACCAGCCTGAATATCCGTTATCCCAACAACACCTTATTAATGGATAATTTTGTCAGCATGAAATACAACATTGCCAAAAATCCGATCAGTAAGTATGGTTTTAAAGAAATTGCCACTTCGAATGGCTATCATTTATACAAAAACCAGAATGTCCTGCCTTTAGGCTTTTTAGCTGATCCTGATATTAACAATACAAAACATTATGACAACGACAATTTAGCCAATCAGACAAATTTAATCAATGCTTTAGCTCAAACCAGCGAGACTTTTTTCCAATTTGAGCCGATCACAATGACTGCTTCAAGCAATGTCACTGTCAAAAAAGACGGTCTGCATACTAAATTCACTGAAAAGAAAGGAAACACTGCCAAAGATGTTACCTGGCAGGTAAGTATCCCTGCTCACACGCAAGCTTATTTAAGCCTTTATCCAAGTGATTTTAATCAATTGGAAAGTTCAACAGCTACGATTTATGTCGGTGATAAGCAACAAGAAAGCCAAATCGGCATCAATGGTCAATATTATAATCTGGGTTATTATGATCATGCAACTGTTGTCACTTTTACTGCTAGCTTTTACGGCACACCAGAAATTTCTTTCCAAGACCCGCAAGTAGTAAGTCTGGATACCCAGGCACTCCAAAGAAGCATCGACCAGATCAAAAAAAATGGTGTTGAAATGAAAACAAGTAAACATGGAGCATCAGCTACGATCAATAGTAGTAAAAAGCAAAAACTAGTTACTACTATTCCTTATGACGGAGGCTGGCACGCTAAAATTAATGGTAAGAAAGTAACTATTGATAACTTTCAAAATGCTTTTGTCAGCCTAGATATCCCTGCTGGCAAGTACCAATTAGAACTTAACTATCTTCCATCTGGCTTCATCATGGGTGTCATCTTATTTGTTAGCTGTATATTTTTATTTGTTATTTTTAACTACTACTATGAGAAAAAAAGAAAAATATAAAAATCAAGAGTTGGTTTTATTTAACCAGCTCTTTTTTAGAGCACATGTAATAAAATCTAACATAAAATACCATAAAACCATTTTTTCCGTTTTTTATGTCATATTATCTAACATAAATTATTGACAATCTATTTCTTTCTTGCTATATTATCACTATCATAAAAAAGTTTTTTATGTGTAATAATTACAAAGGTGGGATACTATGACAAAGTTTACTGCATCCAATATTAAAAAAATTGCTAAAGAAGAAAATGTGAGTTTTTTACGTCTGATGTTTACCGATATTTTAGGTACGATCAAAAATGTAGAAGTTCCTATCAGTCAGCTAGACAAAGTTTTAGACAACAAACTAATGTTTGACGGTTCTTCAATCGAGGGGTTTGTTCGTATCGAAGAAAGTGACATGTACCTATATCCCGATCTCTACACTTGGATGATCTTCCCCTGGGAAAGTGAACACGGAAAAGTCGCCCGACTGATTTGTGATGTTTATAATCCGGATGGGACACCTTTTGCCGGCGATCCTCGCGGTGCACTTAAACGTTCATTAGCAAAAATGAAAGATCTCGGCTTTACTACATTCAACTTAGGAGCTGAGCCAGAATTCTTCTTATTTAAATTAAACGAACACGGAAAAATCACCACTGATTTAAATGATAAAGGCGGTTATTTTGATTTAGCACCTACAGATCTAGGAGAAAACTGTCGCCGCGATATTGTACTTGAATTAGAAAAATTAGGTTTTGAAGTAGAAGCTTCACATCACGAGGTCGCCTTTGGCCAACATGAAATTGATTTTAAATACGCTGATGCGATAGAAGCCTGTGATGACATCCAAACTTTTAAGTTGGTCGTTAAGACAATCGCTAGAAAACATGGCTTGCACGCAACTTTTATGTCTAAACCTTTATTTGGCATCAACGGCTCTGGAATGCACTGTAATATGTCTTTATTTAAAGGAAAAGAGAATGCTTTTTATGATAAGGACAGTCAATTAGAATTAAGTACAGTAGCTTACCAATTCTTAGCTGGCCTTTTAAAGCATGCCCGGGCCTTTACTGCGATCTGCAACCCTACAGTCAATTCCTACAAACGCTTAGTGCCAGGATTTGAAGCTCCAGTTTATATTGCCTGGTCGACCCGCAACCGTTCACCTTTAATTCGCATTCCCGAATCTCGCGGTTTATCGACTCGTCTGGAACTGCGCTCAGTGGACCCTTCTGCAAATCCTTATCTTGCTTTAACTGTTTTACTTCAAGCAGGACTTGACGGTATCATAAATAGTATGACCCCAGCAAAAGCAATTGATCGGAACATTTATCAGATGGAATTAGCAGAGCGATCAGCCAACGGTATCTACGATCTACCTTCAAGTTTGCACAATGCCCTAAAAGACTTAGGTAATGATGAAATCATCAAAGAAGCCTTGGGAGAACATATTTATCGGAACTTTGAGAAAGCCAAGCAACTTGAATGGTCTTCTTATAGACAAACTGTCTCCGAATGGGAGAGAAAACGATACCTAGAGCTTTATTGATAGCCATTACTTGATTTACAGACAACTTAAAGAGACTGGGATATAATTATTTTCTAACAATAATTCACGAAAAATTAAAACCTGCAGTTCAGCGAATTTCATCTTTTGCGACGAGGACCCACTGGACTGCAGGAGCAACTTTAAAATGTTTGGAAATTTATTGTCGTTGGAAAATATATCCCAGTCTCTTTACTGATTTTTTTGCTAATATCTTACTTCCTTTAAATAAAGTCCTTCAGGATGAGCAGTAGGGCCTGCCAAATTCCGGTCTTTTGCTGCAATAATAGTCGGAATCGCATCTGCCGGAATCCGACCATTACCAATTTTAAGCAAGGTCCCTACCATAATGCGGATCATATTATACAAAAAGCCATTACCGCGAAAAGTAAAAATCAATTCATCTTTCGCTTCATTTAATACCATGTCTGCCTGATAAATCGTTCTCACTTTATTTTCAATCTCGCTTTTAGCAGAACAAAAAGAAGTAAAATCGTGGGTCCCTAAAAAATCAGCTAAAGCATGTTCAATTTTTGCTAAATCTAATGGATAAGG
>DATGVB010000144.1:0-3270 GCA_035300805.1 Tetragenococcus sp.
AGCAACACTTCTAAGTGTCCACCCGTATCTTCTTTTACTCCATACAGACGAGCCGGTAATACACGCGTATCATTCATCACTAAAGCATCTCCGGGATTCAGTTCATCAATAATATTAAAAAAATGTCTGTCTTGGGTCTTACCTGTTTTTGAATCTAAAACTAACAAACGCGAACTCGCACGATCTGCAAGTGGCGTCTGGGCAATTAATTCTTCTGGTAAATCAAAATCAAAATCTTCCGTTGTTAACATTCTCTCACTCTTTTCTACACTTTCTGTTCCATATTTTAGCACTTTTTCTTCTTACTTCCTAGGCAATCACTTTAACTACAATAAAATTCTAATATAAAACAGAAATACAACTGCACTTAATTTACAGGATTTGCCACCAGTGATTTCCTCATTATTTTTTAATGATCATAGATTTCAATATAAAATTTATCCATACAATATTCAGCAGTCCATCCCACAGAAAAATGTAATAAGACTACTAGACCAACTTTTATAGACCTCTTTTTATCAACTTTTTATCAATGTTCTTATAGTGAAATGCTCTTATGATTTGTGTTTTATTCATTTTTTTGTAATACTATTATATATATACAAAAAAAATAAACCTTTGAAGGTGAGAAAATTGATTGAATTCCAACATGTTTCAAAAATCTATAAAGGTAACAAAGTTGCTGTCGATGATATTACTTTTACTGTTGAAACGGGTGAAATGGTCTGTTTAATCGGTACTAGCGGAAGTGGTAAAACGACTTCTATGCGCATGGTCAACCGGATGACTGATCCTACCAAAGGAAAAGTCTTGATTGATGGAAAAGAAGTTGCCAACAGCAATCCGGTGGAATTAAGACGAAAAATTGGCTATGTGATTCAAAATATTGGTCTAATGCCACACATGACGATACGTGATAATATAACTTTAGTACCTAAATTATTAAAAGTTCCAACAGAGGAACGTAATAAAACAGCAGAGCGCTTACTGCAAATGGTCGAAATGCCCCTTGAAATGCTAGATCGCTATCCTAATGAACTTTCTGGCGGCCAACAGCAAAGAATTGGGGTAATTAGAGCCTTAGCTGCTGACCAGGACATCATTTTAATGGATGAGCCTTTTGGTGCACTTGATCCGATCACTCGTGATTCCTTGCAAGATCTGGTAAATGATTTAAAAGATCGTCTAAAAAAGACGATTATCTTTGTTACTCACGATATGGATGAAGCGCTAAAACTAGCTGACCGAATTGCCATCATGGATGAAGGTAAGATCATTCAATATGATTCACCAGATAATATTCTTCATCATCCGGCCAATGATTTCGTGAAAGAGCTATTAGGTGAAGATCGTTTAATGAGTGCTAAACCAGATAACACTTTAGTCAAAGACGTAATGTTAGGTACTGCAATTACGATCACTCCAGAAAAATCTTTGCCAGAAGCAATCAAACTCATGCGAGAAAAGCGTGTGGACACACTACTTGTAACCGACAACCGCAATGTTCTTAAAGGATTCGTCGATATTGAAAGTATTAATACCCGGACTAAATCAACAACAAGTGTGGGTGATCTTATCAATAAAGATGTCTTTTCAGTTAGAGACACAACGCTTTTACGTGATAGTATCCAGCGAATTTTAAAGCGTGGTTTGAAATATATCCCTGTAGTTGATGACCAGCAGCGAGTAGTCGGGATTCTGACACGCGCATCATTAGTAGATATCATTTATGATGTTCTTTGGGGTGAAGAAGGTTCACTAACAGAAGCCGCTGAATCTTTTGACCCGCAACAAGCAGAGGGGGTCTAGCAAATGCAAGCCTTCTTTTCAGAATACGGTTCGCAACTAGTTTCTAATACCTTTCAGCATATTGTAATTTCATTTGCAGCGATCTTTTTAGGGGCTTTAGTAGCTATACCTTTGGGAATATTACTAACGCGTATTCCTAAAATTGCTGGCGTCGTAATTGGTATTGCTAGTGCTTTACAAACAATTCCTTCTTTGGCGTTACTTACTCTGATGATTCCTTTTCTTGGAGTCGGACGTACTCCAGCTATCGTTGCTCTGTTCATTTATTCTCTACTTCCTATCTTGCGCAATACCTATATTGGAATGAAAAATGTTGATCCAAACTATTTAGATGTTGCCAAGGGAATGGGTATGACTAATATACAATCGATTGTTAGTGTGGAATTACCGATTGCTGTTCCTACGATCATGGCAGGGGTTCGGCTGGCAGCCACCTATGTAATTGCCTGGGCAACCTTAGCTTCCTATATCGGAGCGGGCGGCTTGGGAGTTCTGATATTCAGCGGACTAGATAACTATCAGCCAGAATTGATTATCGGAGGAACTGCTCCTGCTTTGATCCTAGCTTTATTAGCCGATTTCTTATTGGAAAAATTGGAAACTTTCCTTACGCCAATCGCGTTGAGGGGGGAAAATGAAGAATGAAAAAAGTACAAAAATTTATCCTTCTGATGTGTTCATTGATTTTATTTGCCGGCTGTTCATTTCCAGGACTAGCTTCCAGTCGTGATGAAGATACTGTATCGATCACAGGCGGAATCACAACTGAGTCACAAATCTTAGCAAGTTTAGTTGCTGAAATGATCGAGCATTATACAGATAAGAAAACAACTATTATCAACAACTTAGGAACAACTAACATCAACCACCAGGCAATGTTAAATAGTGACGCTAATATTTCTGCAGCACGTTATTCCGGAACTGATATCGCCTCTACTTTGCTACTGCCACCGGAAAAAGATCCGGACAAAGCCCTAAAGCTTGTACAAAAAGAATTTAAAAAACGTTATAACCAGGATTGGTTACCTTCTTATGGTTTTGATAATACTTATGTTTATCTCGTTCGTAAAGATACCGCTGAAAAATATAATTTAAAAACCGTAAGTGATTTAGAAAAAGTGAAAGACAAAGTGAAAGTAGGGGTCGATCGAGCCTGGATGACACGTGAAGGTGATGGTTATCCAGCCTTTACTAAAGATTACGGTTTTGAATTTGATTCGATTTATCCAATGCAGATCGGTCTAGTCTATGATGCCGTTGCAGCGCATCGTATGGATGTTGTTTTAGGTTATTCGACGGATGGAAGGATTGCCAGTTATGATCTGGTAATGCTAGAAGATGATAAACGTTTCTTCCCGCCTTACGATGCTTCGCCAATAATCAATGACGATTTCGCTCAAAAAAATCCAGATGTAAAAGAAGCCATGAAACAACTTGAAGGTAAAGTTGATACAAAGACTA
>DATGVB010000145.1:0-2326 GCA_035300805.1 Tetragenococcus sp.
CAACAAGTTCGCCAAATAATTGGTAAACATGAGCAAGATATTTTTTCAGCAGCTACCAAAGCTTATCCTTCAATTGTTGCTCGTGGTGGCGGACTTAAAAAAATCGAGATCCGTGATTTTGCAGCTGATCCAGCTTTTTTAAGCGTGGATTTAATTATCGATACAAAAGATGCGATGGGAGCAAATATAGTCAATACGATCTTAGAGGCAGTGGCTGGTATATTTAAAGAATATTTTACTGCAGATGTCTTAATGAGTATTTTAAGTAATTACACTACAGAAGCTATGATCAAAACAACCGGGAGTGTCTCTTTTGAAACTTTAGGAAAAGGTGATAAATTAAAGGGAAAGCAGATCGCTCAAAAAATTGTAGCAGCTGCTGAGTTTGCCCGACTGGATGTGTATCGCGCGACCACCCACAACAAAGGAATCATGAATGGTATAGAAGCTGTTGTTCTGGCAACGGGTAATGATAGTCGGGCCGTTAATAGTGCAGTCCATGCTTATGCAGCTGAAGGCGGCTATCACGGACTCAGTCAATGGGAGATCTCTGATCAGCAGTTAATTGGAACGCTTGAATTGCCCCTGGCACTAGCGACTGCTGGTGGAGCTACTAAAATATTACCCAAAGCGGCAGCTGCTTTAGCTATTTTAGCGGTCAAAGATGCCCGAGAATTAGCGGAAGTAGTCGCTGCGGTAGGCTTAGCTCAAAATTTAGCTGCTCTCAGAGCACTGGTTACTCAAGGAATCCAGAAAGGACATATGGCTTTACAGGCAAGAACATTAGCTGTCAATGCTGGAGCCAGGGGAACTGAAGTTGAAAAAGTGGTAGAAAAATTACAGCAGACACAAATTAATTCTGCTAATGCACATCATATTTTGGCACAAATAAGACAGCAGCAGTAAAATAAAGAAGCTGGGACATAATTATTTTCCAACAATAATTCATGAAAAATTAGAAGTGCGATTCATTAAGTTTCGTCTTTTGCGACGAGGCCCTACTGGACCGCAGGAGCAGTCCTAAAAGTTCGGAGATTTATTGTCGTTGGAAAATATGTCCCAGTCTTTTTATTTTTATATTCGATTAATAATTTCTGCAACATTTTTTATAGTTACTGAGATGGTGCCATCGGGATTGTTGATAAATTCGATAAGTTCGGGATTACGGTAAACGTCCACTGGAACGACTAATTCAATACCATTGGATAGTTTTAATTTTTGTTTACCATATTTCTTTTCAGAGATTTCTCGTATCTCATGAGTCAAAGGTTGCTGTTCCTTTAAGCCTTGTTCTTCTAGCTCTTTTTCAAAAGTCAGTTTGGCTGTAACGTTGTCTTTAAAAATTTTATCAGCAATTTCTTGAGTGTTGATTTCACCGTACTCTTCAATCGTGTCATAGAGTGCTTCTTTTACATTAGCTAGTACATCGTAGCTTGGAGTTTCAAATTTTTCTCCTACTTCTTCCGCTGTTTTCTTAATGACTTTAACATGTTTTTCTAGTGAAGGTGTCGGCTGGCTTTGAATAACCTGAGTGGAGAAATAATTTCTTTTTTCACCGGCAAAGTTATATTTTTTTTCAATCAGTTCATATGCCAGGTTTTCTAATTGAATTGCGATTCCTTCTTCAGCCTTCTGATTTTTACCGGTAAGGATCGCCTGGTGAATGATCAAGTCATTTCTGATTTTCTGACCATCAGCAGCTACATAATGAGTAAAACCTTCTGTATATTTGACTTTTAAAAACGCTACATACAGTTTGGTGTCTAATTCATATAAAATGATAAAGACATCGCTGTCTGGCGCATCTTCACTTTCCTGATAGGCCTTATACCAGTGTTTTACCAATAGCTTGCTAAAGGCAACAAAATTATTTTCTGCTTGTTTTAATAAATTAGCCACGATCGAATCTTCCGTTAAAAAACCCGTTTCTGTCTGTGAATTAGCTAATTTAGCTATTTTTTTGGTTAAATAATCACGAATGTATGCTGTAGTTAAATCAAGTTCAACTTGTGAGAAGACGGGATCACCTGACTTACGATCAATAATATGCATGATTGCTTTTTTTAAATAAATTTCCATCGGCTTCTTCCTTTCGTTTATCCTTGTATAGTTTACAAGAAAATTTTTATTTGTCTAGGTAAAATAATTAAATGAGAGTTTTTTTGAATTTTTCATGAAAATACCTATTTAACTTAGAGGAGTTTTCATATAATATGAAAGTATTGAAAGGGGAAAGTTATGAAAAAGAAGCAATTAGTAAAATTAAAACAACAATTTAAACCATCTTATACACAAGTACAAGTAAACTTTTTACACTTGATCGAAA
>DATGVB010000146.1:0-3143 GCA_035300805.1 Tetragenococcus sp.
TTCATTTTATCAAAAATTTACCTACTTTCAGCTATTTCGGGTTTATTATTTATAAAAAGAGAGCAGGAAAACGACTTCCTGCACTCTGAAAAATTATTTTAATTCTGCTAAAAAACTCGTTCCACTTGCTTCTTTTATGCCAAAATTATCAGCGATCGTTGCGCCAAAATCAGCAAAAGTTGTACGTACGCCGAGGCTTGACGAAGCTTGCATACTAGGTGAATAAGCTAGTAAAGGAACTTGTTCACGCGTATGATCAGTGCCTTTAAAGCCTGGATCGTTGCCGTGATCCGCTGTGATCAGCAACAGATCATCTTCTTTAAGCTCGGCCAAGACCGTCCCTAAACGTTGATCAAAGTCCATGAGTGCCTGCCCAAAGCCGATCGGATCACGACGATGACCATACAAAGCATCAAAATCAACTAGGTTGACAAAGCAAAAACCAGTAAAGTCTTCTTTCATTACATAGTCAAGATGGTCCATACCATCCATATTACTTTCATTATGATACGTTTGATCGATCCCCTGGCCTGAAAAGATGTCATTAATTTTGCCGATACCGATAGTTTTAAAACCGGCCGCTTGAATAGCATCCAAATAAGTCTTAGCAAAGGGTTGCAAGGCAAAATCATGGCGATTACTCGTCCGGGTAAAATGATCTTTATCCGGTCCCACATAAGGCCGGGCAATCACGCGACCCACGGTATACTCCGGTCCGTTGACTAGGCTACGCGCATATTTACAGATCCGATATAACTCCTCTAAAGGAATAATTTCTTCATGAGCTGCGATCTGCAAGACCGAATCACCTGAAGTATAGATAATCAGGCTGCCAGTTTCCAGCTGCTCTTGTCCCAGTTCTTTAATAATTTCTGTACCTGAAGCAGGTTTGTTGCCAATAATTTTACGTCCTGAAAAATCCGAAATTTTTTGCAGCAGTTCTGCTGGAAATCCTTCAGGAAAAAAATTCAGTGGTTTAGTGACAGCCAGTCCCATCATTTCCCAATGGCCATCCATGCTATCTTTGCCGGCCGAAACTTCGGTCATCTTACCATAATAGCCCACAGGATCACTAGCTGGCTGGACACCTTGAATAGCTTTTTGGCGCAAATTAGAAAGGCCTAACTTTTGCAGATTGGGCAATGCCAGCTTTCCTTGATAAGCTTTACCTACTGAAGCTAAAGTATCGGCACCGACATCACCATACTTATCCGCATCAGGAGCAGCCCCAGTGCCTACTGAATCGATCACGATCCCAAAAACGCGTTTATATTTCATTGCTTGTTCCTCCTAAATTACACAAATTAATTGTTGACTCTTACTTATCATAACAATATTTGTTCAAAATAAAAAGAAAAGCTGATTTTTCGATCATGATTAAACTTAAAAACTGGCTGTTTGTAAAATTTCTTTGAGATTTTCATAGAAATGTTCTAAAGAACTTAGACTAAAGGCTTCATGTGGAGAATGATAATCCCAAGAATCAGGCCCAATAGATACAATATCCATACCTGTCTTTTTATGATCAAAATAACCACATTCTAGACCCGCATGAACTCCTAAAGCACGGGCAGACTGGTCATTATTTTTATTATAGATACTTTCAACCAAGTCTCTTAAAGGTGAATCTGCTTTATAGCTCCAACTATAATAAGGAGCATACGCTTCGGTAGTAAAACCAAAAGCAGTCGCTAAGATCTGGATCTTATTACTTATGAAAGCCCGTTTGGAATCCGTATTGGCCCGGATATCTGAAACAACTGTCAACTGTCCGGCTTGAGTTGATACTTTTGCCAGGTTACAAGAAGCATCTACCAAGTTTAAAAAGACATCACTCATTTCTTCTACTCCGATAGGAACCGTCAAGACATAATTTTTTAAAGCGAGAAAATCTTCTGTCGACATCACTTTTTGGGCTGAACTCGCTTGGGAAACTAAGCTGATTTTTGCTGCGATACTGGCAAATTCAACTTGTAACTGTTCTTTGAAATTCATCAGTCGGTCTTGCAAAATAGCCAATTCACTTTTTTTGATTTTTAATACCGCAGTTGTCTCGCGTGGGATAGCTACTTTAAAAGTCCCGCCATCAATTGAACTTAAATAAAAATCTAAATCAGTTAAGGTTGCTAAAAAACGCATCATTAAAAGATTGGTATTTCCTCTGCCTTTATTGATATCGTTACCTGAGTGCCCACCTAAAAAACCACTCAAGCTAAGTTTGATCGTCGCATAGTTGTCATCAGTCAACTTAATTTCATTGAATTTTCTGGTCGCATCGATCGTGATCCCCCCGGCAGAAGCACAGATGATCGAATTTTCATCGCCATTATCTAAATTGATCAAATACTGACTTTTTAGCTTGCTGCCGTCAAAACCAGCAGCCCCATAAAAATCATCCTCTTCGCCGGTAGTAAAGATTCCTTCTAAAGCCGGATGGCTACAATTATCATCAGAGAAGATCGCCAGAATAAGTGCTACACCTAAGCCATTGTCTGCTCCTAAAGTCGTTTTTCCACGAGTAGAAACGGTATCTCCATCAATAAAATACTCGATCGGATCTTGTGCAAAATTATGATCAACATCGGCTGCCTTTTGACAGACCATATCTGTATGAGCCTGCAGTGCGATGGAGGATTTATTTTCAAAACCCTTAGTCGCCGGTAACTTCATATAAACATTATTGTTTTGATCTTTTTCTACATATAGATCATGTTTTTTTGCCCACTCATATAAATAAGCGGCAATTTGCCCTTCTTGATGACTGGGACGTGGAATTTTGGTAATTTGATCAAATTCTGCTAATATTCGATTCATGAAAAATCTCTCCTTTATTTTAATGATAACCAATCGCCACTGCGATGATAACTAAGACCACTTGCAGTGCAAAAAGCATGGCAAATAGCGGTAAGACAAAACGCCACCATTTTTCAATCTTAATACCCGCTAAACCACAGATGATCGGAGCAGAAGCAGTTGGCCAGATAGCATTGGTCACGCCATCGGCAAATTGAAATGCCAATACAGATACCTGCCTTTCGATCCCTAATAAATCACCCACAGGAGCCATAATCGGCATACTTGTCACTGCCTGACCAGATCCAGACGGGATCACAAAACTGATCACCATCTGTACAAGTAACATC
>DATGVB010000147.1:0-6773 GCA_035300805.1 Tetragenococcus sp.
GTCAGGGGTAGACTCAGTAGAAGTAACAGGCGACAATGAAGTGACTGTAAATTTAAAAGAGCCTAACGCAGCTTTTTTAGCGATGCTTACGGACATGGGCAATATTATTGTGCCGCAAGAAGAAGTAGATGGTTGGGGTGATAAATTTGGTCAGCATATCGTCGGTACTGGTCCCTTTACTCTGACAAAATTCCAATCAGGTCAGCAAATCGACCTGAAGACAAATAAAGCTTACTGGGGGAATAAATCTAAATTAGACGGTGTTTCTTTCAGAATTATTGCTGATGCGAATATGATGTCCAACTCCTTATTATCAGGTGACATTGATATTGCAACAGACGTCAGAGGACAAGAACGTCAAGTAGTGGAGAAAGCAGAAAATGTCAAATTACAAAGTGTTGCAGGTTTTTCTACGGTTTATTTAGATATGAATATGAAAAAAGGACCGACTACTGATCCTAAAGTGAGAGAAGCTATGTATACAGCTACTAATGTTAAAGATATTGTGGATGGTGTAAATCAATGGGGCGGCGCAGAAGCTTCTTATTCTCCACTTCCTAAAGGCTCATGGGGGTATGAAGAAGCATTGAAGGATTTAGTTCCTGCATATGATCCTAAAAAGGCTAAGGAAATTTTGAGTGAAACAGACTATGCCGACGGTTTTTCTATCAACTTATATTGTGCTGATAATCGGGTCGCTTATGCAACTATCTTCCAGGAACAAATGAAGAAAAATCTGAATATTGATGTAAAAATCGTCACGCAAGAATGGGGGACCTATAGTAATACAGTTTCCAGCGGGAAAGCTGATTTGAATATTGGTGGCTGGTCCTGGTATCCGGATCCGTATTTCTATTTAAACCAAGAGTTCCATTCAGATTCTATCGGTTCATTAGGTAATGGACGTGGTTACAGTAATAAAGAAGTGGATGAATTATTAGACAAGGCAATGTCTTCTACGGCCGATCAAGATGAAAGAGCAAAAATCTATCAAGATGCTTTACAGCTGATCATGGACGATCATTCGAGAATTGAATTGGAATTACAAGAAACAGCGGCGGGTGTTTCAGATAAAGTTTCTGGTTTTAAGGTAAATCCATATAACTCCATTATTTTGGTGGACGATAATATCAATGTAGGTCTAAAACAATAATAGCAAAGGAAGTGTTAAACAGATGAGAAAAGATTTCAAAAATGTAAATGAACTATATAAACTAAAAGCCATCTCAGAACCCTTTGTTTCAAAAGACAGCAAATGGCTAGTTTATACACAGACTGAAATCAGAAAAACTGCAGATTGTTATCTAACTAAAATTTGTTTAACCGAACTATTCAAAAAAAAGACAGAAGTTGTAATCGATAATGGCTTTATCAATAAAAAACCCTGTTTAAAGAATAATCAAGTTTGGTATTTATCGAATCAAATGGGAAAATTTCAAGTTTTCTCATTTGATTTTGCAACAAAAGCCCAACAGCAATGGACTTTTGCTACTAGTGATGTCGATTATTTTGCTGTATTAGAAGATGAGTTGTTATTTCGCACGACTTTAAATAAAAATTTTGCGGATCAAGTCTTCAGTTGGAATGAAATAGAAATTAAAGAGAAAGAAAAATATTATTACGAAGCTAGTGAATTAGGTTATTTAGTCAATGGTGCCGGTTTTGTTGATACCCGGCAGCGACAATTTTTATGTTCCCAATCGTTAAAAAATGGCAAGATCAAAGTCTTGAGTTCTCAAGCAACTGGGTATGATTTAAGAACAGTGGCTGCGATCAGCCAAGATGAGCAGTTTTTTGTCTATGAGGATCATTTACATCCAGATGATGAATACAATCAAGATTCTGGCGTCTTTCTTTTTGATCGTAAAAAGGAAGAAAAACGTTGGCTGACTCACACTTGCTCTGAGGGGATCTTTGGCGAAGCGTCTCTCTCTCCTGATCAAAAGATGGTGGCAATGATCGGTAATCCTCTGCGTTACGAAACAAAAAATCAATTAGGGCTATATTGTTATGATATTAAAGAAGATCGTTTATTTTCCGTTTTAGATAAAGATAGTAATTTTGCAGATGTCAGTGTAACCGACTTTCCGCAAAATATTTCCAATCCGCAATTACAATGGGATGCAGATTCTAAGTCAGTTTATGTGCAGGTTTCTGAATTTGGCCGCGTTCATCTTTATCAAGTGGATATTGAGACTGGAAAGTATCAGACAGTTGAACCTGCAAGTTACAGTGTAAAAGAATTTGTAAGTTGTCCCACTGGCGGAGTGATTGCAAGTCTGACGCGTCACGATCAGCCTTTGAAATTTGCTCATTACCAAGCTGGCAAGTGGTCTGAAGTCGCAACAGCAGTTTCTGATTACTATCAGAACTTTACTTACGCCAATTATCAGGAACTTTGTTATGAAGCAGACGATGGCGGCGTGATCCATGGCTTTTTAGTAGAGCCGACAGCTTTTGATAAAGGACAGAAGTACCCGTTGATCGTCAATATTCATGGCGGACCTTATACTATGCATGCTGATGTTTTCTTTCACGAAGCGCAATATTTAGCAGCTCATGGCTATGGTGTTTTATTACTCAATCCCCGTGGCAGTCATGGCTATGGGCAAGAACATGTATCGGGAGTCTATCAGCGTTATGGTAAAGAGGATTATACGGATGTATTGACAGCAACCAAAAAGACAGCAGCAAAGTATCATTGGATCGATCGCGATAATTTATTTGTAACAGGAGGCAGCTATGGCGGCTTTATGGTAAACTGGATCGTGACGCACAGTTCGCTATTTAAAGCAGCAATCTCACAGCGCTCAATGACAAACTTTGTCAGCCTAGTCGGCGATAGTGATATCGGCTATTTCTTTTTTAAAGATGAGTTAGGCCTGGAGTTAACAGAATTTGAAAAATTATGGCAGGCTTCACCGATCGCATATGCCAAAGAAGTCAAGACACCGCTTTTATTAATGCAGTCAGCTGAAGATTTTCGCTGCCCGTTAGAACAGGCACAGCAGTTTTTCACTCATTTAAAATATTTAGGTAAAGAAGTAGAACTGCTCATTTTCACAGATTCAAATCATGAACTTTCACGTTCGGGTCGTCCTAGCAATCGAGTGAAAAGACTGGCTAGCATGCTGGCGTGGTTTGAACGTTTTAAAGAGGAGTAAGCGATGAAAAAAACCTATTTTCTAACTATTGGTCAAGCTCCTCGCCCTGATATTGCTACAAGCTTTGATCTGTATTTTAAAGAGGAATCATCTGTCGTCTGGCGCGGTCTGCTAGACGATTTGACTTATCAAGAAGCCCAAAAGCTTTATGGTAAAACTGCAGCTACAAAAACCTCACTGACGACTACTTTTAAAGAGGGGCATTCATTAGTGATGGACCATCAGAAAGTTGAAGCAGGCTTGCAGAAATTGATCAGAAAACTGAAGGATGCGGCTTTGATCTGTATATTGTGCACCGGCAGTTTTAATCAGCTGCAGTCAAAAGAAGCTTTGTTATTAAGAGCCGATGAAATTATAACCGAACAGCTAAAAGATGAGCTTGATTTAGGCTTTTTGCTGCCTTTAAAAGAACAAATCCCTGCTGCTCAGAAAAAATGGCAGGTAGCTGATAGGCGGCTTTTTCAAGCAGTCTCACCTTATAATTTTTCACAAGAGGCAGCTCAACTGGCCTTAAAAAATTTACAAGAAAGACAAGTAAAAACGATTGTAATGGACTGTATTGGCTTTAATCAGTCGATAGAAAGAAGGCTGAAAGAACTGGCTCCTGAAATCCATTTTATTTTAGCCAACGAATTAGTTTTTGCTTATGTAAAGCAGCTTTTAAATTAAAGAAAAGAGGGATAAAATGCTTTTAAAACAAACACTACAAATGATGGATCTACTAGATGACGCTGCTGTTAATGGAGCAAAAATTGTAGACTTATTTTCAGCCTTTGAGGGTGTGGAGGTTTCCTATCAAAAAGTAGGAAATGAAAAATCCTCTACTGATGCGATCAAGATTTTAATCAAGGGGGATTCAGGACGCTCTAATGGTTTGTCTAGCCCCACACTTGGTGTGATCGGCCGACTCGGCGGGATCGGGGCTCGCCCAGCTCGTATTGGTCTGGTGTCTGATGGCGACGGAGCAATTGCTGCGTTGACGACTGCTTTGAAACTGTGTGAGATGCAGCAAAAAGGAGACCGTTTACCTGGTGATATCATTGTTACCACTCATATTTGTCCCCATGCACCAGTGCAACCTCATATGCCAGTTGAATTTATGGGTTCGCCAATCGATATGAAGACAATGAATCAATATGAAGTGGATCCAAATTGTGACGCAATCTTATCCATTGATACAACCAAAGGCAACAATATTATGAATCATAAAGGCTTTGCTATTTCACCGGTAGTAAAAGAAGGCTATATTCTACCGGTTTGTCCTGATTTGATCCGTATCATGGAAATGACTTCGGGCCAATTAGCCGAGGTTTTTCCTTTATCCATGCAGGATATCACGCCTTATGCAAATGAAGTTTATCACTTAAATAGCATCTTGCAGCCAGCTACCGATACTAAAGCGCCGGTGGTAGGAGTTGCCATCACCACGGCGACTGCTGTTGCCGGTTCGGCTACTGGAGCTAGCCATGAAGTCGATATAGCGGCCGCTGCAACTTTTGCTGTAGAAGCAGCCAAAGAGTTCACTCAAGGTAAATTTGCTTTTTATGATCAAGTGGAATATGATAAATTATTGGAACTATACGGCTCAATGACTCATTTACAGTCATTGGGCGGGAATTAAAATAGAAAGAATGAGTTATAAAGATGAATAATCAAGAAATCGAAAATGCGATCCATGTTTTAAAAAGTAACTTTGCTTTAAAAGCAGCTGAAAAGGTTCTGATCATCACCGATGATGATCTCTATGGTATTGCAGCTAACTTCTATGAAGGTGTAAAGCAATTAGGTAATGAGGTTGTTTTAGCTCTAATGCCTGATCGCTATCAATCAGGTCAGGAACCGCCAGTAGCAATTGCTAGTGCTATGCGGGCTTCTGACGTGATTCTATGTATTACCAATGCTTCTTTGACCCATACCAGAGCCACTAAACAAGCAGCTCAAAGTGGGGCTCGCATCGGAACTATGCCAGGAATTACTCAAAGCATGATGACTGAAGGTGCTATTACAGCGGATACTGCAGAAATCAAGCGACTTTGCCAAAGCTTTACGGCCCGTTTGAATCAAGCTGAAGATGTCCGGATCGAAAAAGCGGGTTATTGCTTAGAATTTTCCGTTAAAGGACGACAAGGAATTTCAAGCACTGGTATTTTTTTAAACCCTGGGGAATATGGCAATATTCCTTCAGGAGAAAGTTATATTGCCCCTTTAGAAACTTCAGCTAATGGTCAATTACTGGTGGATGGTTCGATTGCTGAAGTGGGAGTTGTCGATCAAGCAGTTCTTTTAACCATTGAAAATGGCCGCTTGGTAGATGCTTCTGGAAGAATGGGTAAAAAACTGCTGGAATTACTAGGTGATGGCAAGGGACGTACCATTGCAGAATTTGGCATTGGTACGAATAAAGCGGCTCGTTTGACAGGTAACGTCTTGGAAGATGAGAAAGTTTATTCGACGATCCATATTGCTTTTGGCAGCAACAAGCCATTTGGCGGTGTGACTGAAGCGGGTATTCATATTGATTGTGTGGTAAAAGAACCAGCTGTTTGGTTGGATGAAGAAAAATTTTTATTTGATTAAGCGAAGTGAAAGGGATAAGTATGTTAAAAACTGTGGATCAGGCCTTGAAGATATTGATGATGTTCAATAAGGAAACTCCTTATTGGCGCACCAATGAATTAGCAGATCAATTATCAATGAATAAAGCTACGGTTTATCGTATGCTAGAAACTTTACGGATCAATGATTTTCTGGTTAAAAATGAAAAAAATAAAACTTATCATTTAGGAGTGGCTGCTTGGGAATTACACCTGATGGCTTATGACCAATTAAACATCAAGGAAATTTTGATGGAGCCGCTGCAGCAACTCTTTAAGCAGACAGAAGAATCAGTTTTTTTCACTTTAAGAAAAGGGATCCAAGGTATTACCATGATTGTAATTGAGCCACAGAACAAGGTGAAATTTTCAGTAGAGACAGGCAGTCGAGCTCCGCTTTATGTAGGAGCTTCCTACCATTCGATTCTGGCCTACCAAAAACCTGAGATCATCGACCGAATAATCAAACAAGGCTTACAAAAATATACTCCACTGACAATTACCGATCCAGAAGTTTTAAAGAAAGTATTGGCTGATGTGCGAGAGAATGGTTATGCCATGTCTAAAGGAGAGTATACTCCTGATACGATCACACTTGCTGTACCAATCAGAAGTTCCAATAAAGAAATAAATTCTTCACTTACAGTCTCAGGTCCTACTTATCGCTTTGACCAGGCAAAACAAGATAAAGTTTTACCTTTATTATTTGAAACCAAGAAAAAAGTAGAACAGCTGATAAGTAGATATGAAGTGATATTTTAACATAAATAAAGAGACTGGGATATAATTATTTTCTAACAATAATTTACGAAAAATTAAAACCTGTAGTTCAGCAAACTTCGCCTTTTGCGACGAGAACCTGCTGGAGCACAGGAAAAATCTTAAAAAGTTCGGATATTTATTGTTGTTGGAAAATATGTCCCAGTCTCTTTATTTGCTTTATAAAGGATAAATCCGACGTTGAGACCCAGAAGTACTTAATGAATAGTTCCACCGATCGCCTCAAGATCATCTT
>DATGVB010000148.1:0-6289 GCA_035300805.1 Tetragenococcus sp.
TCATTGACCATATCGCTTAAGATCGATTCGATCATCGTTTTTAATGCTTTTTCATCCATTCTCTATTCCCCCTCTCTTATTTTAGAAATACGGAAGCATCACCGGCAAGATCGGTTAATTTACCATCTTCCATAAAGCCCATTTTTTCCAGCCATTCTTCAAATTCTTTGATGGGTCTTAAGCCAAGCAGTTCACGGACAGTTGCTGACTCCTGGAAACCAGTCGTCTGGTAATTCAGCATTACGTCATCACCATGAGGAATCCCCATAATATAGTTACAGCCGGCATTAGCCAGTAACATCGTCAGATTTTCCATATCATTCTGATCAGCTTTCATATGGTTGGTGTAACAAACATCACATCCCATTGAAATACCTGTCAGTTTACCCATAAAATGATCTTCTAAACCAGCTCTGATCACTTGTTTTGAATCATATAAATATTCAGGTCCGATAAAACCAACGACCGTATTTACGATATATGGATCAAATTTCTTGGCAAAACCATAACAACGGGCTTCCATAGTCACCTGATCAGCACCAAAGTTGGCTTCTGATGATAATTCAGAACCTTGACCTGTTTCAAAGTACATTACATTCGGGCCAGCTGCCTGTCCTTGCTGTAAAGCGAGTTCACGTGCTTCAGCAAGCATGTCGGCATCGATCCCAAAAGCGGTATTACCTTTTTCTGAACCGGCAATCGACTGGAAGATCAAGCCTTCTGGTGCTCCTTGGCGAATTGCCTCCATTTGAGTCGAAACATGCGCCAGAACACTGGTCTGGGTTGGAATTTCCCATTTACTGCGGAATTCTTCAAATTTATATAAAATCCGTTTGACGCTTTCGACCGAATCATCCACTGGATTCAAGCCGATCACTGCATCACCGCCGCCATAGGACAAACCTTCCATAGTCGAGGCAATGATCCCGTCCACATTATCGGTCGGGTGATTAGGTTGCAGGCGGGCAGAAAAAGTACCTGGTCGACCGATCGTTGTGTTGGCTGTCTTTTCGATATTGATCTTGTTAGCAGCTACGATCAGATCCATATTGGACATTAATTTACAGACCGCGGCAACCATTTCTGAAGTCAAGCCACGCGAAACATATTTGATATCAAAATCTTTTGTTTTAGAAGATAAAAGCCACTCTCTCAATTCTTCTACTGTCCAGTTTTTGATTTGATCAAAAATCCGCATATTGACAGAATCAATAATGATCCGAGTAATTTCATCTTCTTCATATGCGACAGCCGGATTATTAAATAGATCATTTAAAGTCAGCTGTGATAGAACTACTTTGGCAGCGACACGTTCTTCTGCGCTAGTTGCTGCAACGCCAGCTAATTTATCCCCAGATTTTTCTTCATTGGCTTTGGCTAAAACTTCTTTCACTGATGAAAAGTGGTAGGAATTGCCAAAAAGCTTTGTTTTTAAAATCATTCTCTACTTCGCTCCTTTTTTAATTAAATACAAGTGTCTTTACAATGACTGGCAGGGCAGCACCTGAGGCTACCGGCAAACCAATATCAATATAATCGCCATTTTCAACTTTGACAGAATCCAGACAGACAAAAGGATAATCTTTGGGCAATCTGGTAAATAAACTATGACCCAAAGCTTTGGCCATATCTTCTTTGACCATGATGATCAAAGGAACTTTATGGCTGATCAAAACATCCAGACCGCCGACAACACCAGCGGCATAACGCTGAATATCTTCAAATGATGGACTTTTCACTCCTTCAATCGCCAAAGCTACTTTGGGAAGATCATCTTCCAGCTGATACCATTTCAATTTCTCTGCGATCTGCTGGGCTAAATACTTCTCATCTTGCTGTTCGTCATCATGAGAGATCTTTAAAATCGGCAGGTTTTTAACCGGCAATACTTCTTTGGTATAGGCAATCGTACTGCCGGAAACTTCTGTGGTGTGCGAACCCGCACCCACAACCGTAGCACCGATCGTTTCTTCTGAAGATAGTATTTCTTTCTGGCTGAAAATGGTTGAATGGTAAAGCTTATTACCTAATAACAAGCCGATATCCCCATACTTAAAGGGATCAGCAGCTAATTGATCCGTTAGACAATCTGCCACTCCGCCGGAAAAAGTTACAGCAGTGATCTCATCACTTTTCGCCAGATCATGGTTGGTGATCAGCAAGTCGTAAAACGGACTTTTTTTACCCAGACCGATACTATTTTCTAAAACTTGAGCTAAAATTGTAATAATAGGATCCAGCTCGGCAACAGTCGTTGTCTTTCCGACTTCGATCTTGCTGCTGATTTTTTTTAAGATACCTTTTAGTTTTGGTGCAACATAAGAAACTTTACGGGTCTTGGGATCTACCTTGATCAGGCGTCCGCCGATATCAAAACAGGCCGTTGCCGCAACTTCTCCTGCCTTGAATAAAGCCAGGTTACTTGTTCCGCCGCCGATATCAATATTGACGATCGAACCGTTTTTCTCTTCAGAATAGGTCTGTGTACCAGCACCCTTACCTGCTATAATGCTTTCTAAATCAGGCCCTGCCGTAGCGACTACAAAATCACCCGCATAACCGCTGAGTGCCTGCAGAACTTTATTGGCATTTTTTTTACGGGCAGTTTCACCGGTAATAATGACTGCTCCCATCTGGATATCTTCTTTTGAAATCCCGGCCTTCTGATACTGTTCAGAAACAAAGTGTCTGATCGGTTCATCGGCAATTTCTGTCTCATTTAACAAGGGCGTAAAAATTACATTACTGCGATAAACCACTTTTTTATCTGAAATGGTAATTCTTGGTACAGAAAATGCGGAGGCAAAGTTCTCGACTGTTAATTCTGAAAGTACTAATTGTGTTGTCGATGTACCTAAGTCGATTCCCACAGATAAAATCGTTTCTTTTGCCACTAGTCTCACTTCCTTTCCCAAAATTCCATTAAAAAAGCGCTCAAAAAAGATTAGAAAACTCTACTCTTTCTTAAGCGCCATTGCTTATCATCGAACAACTTCTTTGTTATTCTTGTCGAAATAGAACATGGTTTTTGTGCCATGCTGATTTGATTCAATTTTTAATTTGCCTTTTAATTTATCTTTGACATAGCTCTGGACGATCATCAGCCCCAAGCTTTCATTTTTCTTACTGCGAGTATTGTAGCCGTTACCGTCATCTTCAACAGTAATCGTTAAAAGATTACGATCCAAGGCTGAGCTGATTTTAGCCTGACCTTTTTGCTCTGGCAGATAGGCATGCTCAAAAATATTCTGCAATAATTCATTAATAATGATCGATATGCTGACCATCTGATTACTATCAACCATGATCAGCGGATCAATATCAATCGTTATCTGAATATCACTGGCATTTTGAAAAACACGCCGGAAATTGTAAACTACTACGTCGATCGTCTGGTATAAAGAAATATGGTCTTCCGTCTGTTTTGATAATAATTCATGGGTTGCAGCGATCGCCATGATCCGATTGACCGATTCATTTAATACTTTTCTGGCTTCATGACTTTTTGTTTGCCTTGACTGAACTCGCAGCAAGGAAACAACTGACTGCAGATTGTTCTTCACGCGATGATGGATTTCCTGGATAGCGACCGACTTGGAAATAATTTCCTCATTTTTTTTGTGGACTTCAGTAATATCCTGAATGATCAATACCATTCTTTTTTCCTTGTACAGCCAGATGCGTTTCATCTTGAAGTAATAATCAAGATAAGCTGCGCTGCTTTCTAAAGGCTTGAGATGTTCCATACAACTGAACTGATACAAGCTGTATTCAAAAGTAGTATAGTCAAGCGTCAGATTATCATAATGCATCCCCAAAAGCTGGTTTTTGTAACCCAGCTTGCGATACAGATCAAGACAGCCTTTATTATAGCTTACAAGATTTCCTTCAGTATTGAATTCCATGATTGCTTCGGACAAATGGTTCTTGTAACCATTGGGAATTTCCTCAGTTGTGTCTAACTGAGTAGGATCAGTCTTTGCTTCTGGCTGTTTATCCTGCATCATGCCAAATTCAACAATGATCACGCCAATGGTTTTCCGATTGTTACGAATCGGGTAAATATTCTGAACGATCGGTCGTTCTTCCTGGGAAACGGCAAGTAAACCAATTGTATTTAAGCTTGTTTCAAAAGTACGCATCACACCTGGTTCGTTTTTCATTAAGGCATCTTGACCGATTATATCTTTTTTGTATAATGAAAGACGGTCTTTAGGACGCTGATGAAAAACAACTAGTGCTTCTTTTGTAGTCGCATTGATCACATCAATAAAAACATCGGAATCATCATAGCTAGTTTTTTTTGCCAGGTCGGCAGCCGTACGAGCCAGTTCGTTGATGTCATCAGTCGCAAGATCAGTAAACTTGTGACAAAGCTCGATCAGTCGAGCGATTTTCTTAGTCACTATCCATCACGATCAATTCAGCGATTTCACCCATGGATGCTCTTTTATCCATACTTAATTTGCGGATCATCTGATAGGCTTCATCTTCAGAAATACTGTTTTCTTTAACTAAGATGCCCTTGGCTTTTTCAATCACTTTACGTTCTTCCAGCTTTTGATTCAGCTTGTCAATTTGTTTTTGCAGTTGCTGCGTCTGCTTCCCTTTTGCCATACTGACTTCGATAGTGGAGATCAGAGACTTTTCATCTAGTGGTTTTACCAGATAGCCTTCTGCTCCGATTTTAGTCGCTTTTTCCACATTCTTGTGGTCATTATAAGCAGTCAAAAAGATAATACTGCCTGCCAAATTATCCTGAGCAATTTTTTTAGCCGCTTTCACACCATCTAGAATCGTCATCTTAATATCCATCAAGACTACATCAGGATGCATTTTTTTACAGATTTCGATAGCCTCAAAACCATCGGCAGCTTCGCCTACGATCTGGTAACCGGCATCTTCCAGTATACCTGCAATATCCAGACGCACGATCGGTTCATCATCTGCGATTACAATATTTCCCTTCATACCATTATTCACGCCCTTGTATTTCCAGAACTACGTTTTCGTAATATCACAAGTAACTGAAAATTTCAGCTTTGACAGTCCCTCTAAAACTGCCCTTAAGGCTGCTTCCACGGAACTGACATCACCAGAGATCACAACTGACCCTGAAAAGCGGTCAATAAAGCCAATGTTGATATCTCCACTTTTAGTCGCAATATCAACGGCAATAATTGATGCTTCACTAGGAGTAATTGTCAAGATCCCCAGCGCACCATTTGTTATTTCAGTCAATCCTAATTTGGTATAAATTTCCGGATCTGGACTGGCAATAATATGTGCCAAAGTGACTTGTTTTCCTGGAACGTATTCTTGGATCATTCGTTGCTTTTCTTCCAACAAGTATCGCCCCTTTTAATTTAAGCAATAAAAAAACCCCAGTTAAAAAACACCAAGACATCCTTGTCCCTTTGTTTTCTATCCAGGAGCTACATTGCTCTCTTAATTATGAGCACCTCGTTGTGCTGAATAAAGTATATGCTAAAATCAAAAATGTGTCAATTAACTTTTCTCAATTTCTGACAAGAAAAATCAATTTCTTTAAAGCTGCTCCAGTTTTTCCAACTGCCTTTTTACAGCTAGAGCACGACTAGCCAATCAGTAAACCAGCAGATTTAACTGATTGAATCATAAATCGCTGAAACATCGTCAATCGTCACTTTTTTAGGATTTGTCACGGTACAGCGATCTTGCAGTGCTCCTTTGCAGATGGCTGCTTTATTTTCTGCTAATGTTTCTTTAGAAAGTCCGTATTCAGATAAAGTAGCGGGTTCGTTTAATTTTTTTCTTAACTGTTTAATTTCACGGATTAGATTTTTGGTCCCGATCCGTGGATTTACTGTCTTGCCGTCTGCAATCAGATTCGCTAATTTCATATATTTTTTTGCAGTGTCATGATCTGCAGCATCATAATCTTCTAGTGAAGCATTAAAAGCAATTACATCAGGCAGAAGTATAGCATTTATCCTGCCGTGCGGTACATGCAGACGCGCACCTGCGGCATGAGCAATTCCATGGTTGATCCCCAAAGAAGTCAAGTTGAAGGCCATGCCCGCCAGACAAGAAGCCAGATGCATCTTTGCTCGTGCTTCTTTATCGTTGCCATCTTGATAAGCTCTTTTTAAATAAGTAAAGACCAGCTGTACTACTTTTTCTGACAATACATCCGCTACTTCACTATGATTGGCCGATACATAAGATTCGATCGCATGGGTCAAGACATCCAATCCGGTATCAGCTGTTATTTTAGCTGGTACCGTCAGCACTAGATCGGTATCTAAAA
>DATGVB010000149.1:0-9887 GCA_035300805.1 Tetragenococcus sp.
AAAAGCTTTTCCAGGTAACACAACATCTGCATATTCAGCCGTTTCTGTCATAAACAAATCATCCACGACTAAAAAGTCGAGATTTTCTAAGGCTCTGCGTACATGACTCGTATCCGGATCGGTTACAATTGGATCTTCCCCGAAGATAAAGAGTCCCTTGACATCCCCTTTGATGGCTGCTGGTAAAACTTGAGTAGAGGTCATTCCAATATTAGGATTCAGTTCAGTTTCCCAAGCTTTTTCAAATTTTTCTCTGATTTCCGGGAAGTGTACTTTCTGGTAACCTGGATAATCAAAAGGTGAAGCTCCCATATCACAAGCGCCCTGTACATTATTCTGACCCCGTAAAGGATTGACCCCACAACCTGGGCGGCCTAATTTTCCGACTAACATTGCCATATTCGACATGCTCATGACGCCTTCAGTCCCCGTCGAATGCTCGGTAACCCCTAGACAATAAATAATCGGTGCTTTTTTCGCATTGGCGTATAAACGTGCAGCCTTGATCAAATCTTCTTTATCAATTTCACAAATTTTTGCCACAATATCAGGAGTATACCCTTTGACCATTTCTTTTAATTCTTCATAACCTTCGGTACGTTCTTCAATGAATTTCCGGTCTTGTAAACCTTCATTGATAATAACATTCATGATCCCATTCGCAAAGGCTACGTTCGTCCCTGCTTTTACTTGTAAGTGTAATTCACAATTTTTAACTAAATCGATCTTACGAGGATCAACCACGATCAACTTGGTACCCTTTTGCACCGCTTGACGAATTTGTGAGCCGATCACCGGATGAGCTTCGGTTGGATTTGAACCCACTAACATGATTACATCAACATCCGTCGTAATATCTTCGATTGTGTTCGTCATTGCTCCACTTCCCATTGTCAGGGCTAATCCATGAACAGAAGCTGAATGACAAACACGGGCACAGTTATCGACATTATTAGTACCAAATGCTGTACGTACCATTTTTTCAAATACAAAGTTATCTTCATTGGTGGAGCGTGAACAAGAAAAACCTGCAAGACTTTCACTTCCGTGTTTTTCTTTGATTTCGCTAAATTTACGACTCACTAAGCTCATTGCTTCATCCCAGCTCGCTGCTTCAAATTTCCCGTTACGCTTGATCAACGGAGTCGTTAAACGATCTTCTGAAGCCACAAATTTATAAGAGCCGAATTTTCCTTTGACACATAATAGATTTTTGTTGGCTGCCCCATTGGCTGGTTCAGCGCCTACGATCATATTATTTTTCACTAATAAGTTTACTTGACAACCAGTACCACAGTGAGGGCAAGTAGTTTTGACTTTCGTTGTTTCCCATTTTCTAAACTTAACGCCTTCCTTGACTGAAAGTGCACCTGTTGGACAGACAGAGACGCAATTCCCACAAGACTCACAGTCAGAAAGGCTCCAGTTTTCGCCAAAACAAGGTAACATTTTTGTATCAAAGCCACGATTGGCGGCACTGATCACATCACGTCCTTGACGCAATTGACAAACACGGGTACAGGAACGACACATGATACATTTTTCAGGGTCATAGGTGAAAAACGGATTACTATCATCAATCTGATTTTGCGGTTGCCTTTTGCCGGTAAAACTCGTATCTGCTAAACCGTACTCCATCGAATATTCCTGTAATTTACAGTCACCATTTTTGGCACAGCTAAAACATTCCAATTTATGGTTACTTAATAGCAGATCAAGCACAAAACGTCTTGAATCATTGACTTTTTTATTATGCGTATGGATTACCATACCTTCTTTAGCATGGGCAGTACAAGCAGTGACTAATCCCCCCTTACGCCCTCCTTCTACTTCGACTACACACATCCGACAAGAACCGTCAGGTGCTAATTCTTTCACGTGACAAAGGGTAGGAATATCAATGCCGATTTTTCGAGCAGCCGTTAATAGAGTTGTTCCCTTAGGAACCGTTACTTCCTGATCATCAATTGTTAAAGTGACAGTTTTTGTTTGTGTTGGAGTCATCGTCATCATTACCACATTACCTCCTGTACTTCTTTTTCCCTTGTATCAATCACATCTTCAAATTCTTCAGGGCAAGCTTTCATTCCACTAAATATAGCAACGGAAGCCGACTGGCCCAAACCGCATGCCGATAATTGGGTAATGTGAGTCAGCATCGCATCAAAGCGTTCCTTATCTCCAGGAATTCCTGCTTTTTGCTGGAATTTCTGTAACATTTCCAATACCCTTAAGGTTCCGATTCGGCAAGGCGTACATTTGCCACAAGACTCATGCGCAAAAAAGGCAGCGACTTCAACCAAATAATCGATCATTGATACACTCTCGTCCATGACCACGATGGCTCCAGAACCGATCGTTACATTTTTATCCCACATACCGTCATAAGAATAGACACAATCTTTTAAATCCTCCACTGCTGCAATGGGACCCGATTGTCCGCCAAAATGGATGAATTTCAAGGGGCGCCCCGTACTGCTGCCGCCACCATATTCATCAGAGTACAAAATCTCATGTAAAGGTGTTCCCAATTCGACTTCATACATCCCACGATTTTTAACATGGCCAGACAAGCAAATTAATTTTGTTCCGCCGCCATCTTTTGTTCCCAGATCAAGAAAAGCCTGACCGCCATTTTTAACAATATAAGGAATATTGGCATAGGATTCTACATTATTTACTAAAGTGGGTTTCAAATAGAGACCTACATCTGCTAAATGAGGAGGTTTTACTCGTGGCCGACCCGTTTTTCCTTCAATTGAATTTAATAAAGCGGAATTTTCACCACAAACATAAGCACCCGCACCGGATACGATTCGAATATCGTAATTAAAGCCCACAATCCCCATGATATTTTTACCTAATAAGTTCATTTGTCGCGCATTATTCATCGCTTCTTCGAGTCTTTGATGTAAGTGTCGGTATTCTCCTCGAATATAGATATACCCTTGGTGTGCATCAAACAAATAACCTGCAATCGTCATTCCTTCGATTAAATTCAAAGGATCAAAATCGATAATCGCCTTATCTTTAAAGGTCCCGGGTTCTCCTTCATCTGCGTTACAAACAATATATTTGGTATCCCCTCTGGATTCAAATAAATGGCGCCATTTTTTCCCTGCCGGATAAGCCGCACCGCCGCGCCCTCTTAAGACGGCTGTATCTAATTCATCTAAAATTTGTTCTTTATCCATTCTTACAGCAGCTCTCAAACCATCATAACCCGCTAGATTCATGTATTCTTGAATATCCGCTGGATTGTGCATTCGCCCAAAACGCTGAGTTAAAATCTTCTGTTTTGTCATTTTTTTCACCTCTTATAATTCTGGATACTTGCCGGTTTTCAACTCTGTGATCAATTCGGTAATTTTTTCAAAATCTAAATTAGCAAACACCTGGTCTTTAATTTTAATCACTGGATCTTGATCACACACGCCCATGCATGGGACTCCATGATACATAAATTGACCATCCGGCGTTTCTTCATATTCATCGACACCTAAGATTTCTTTTAAAGCATCACGAACCAGCGAACCTCCAGAAAATTTACAAGGAGCGCTATTACAAATTTTTAATACATATCGCGCCTGCGGTTTGTATTTTAAAATCGAATAAAAAGTTAGTTTTTCAAATACACGCGTCTCAGTTACTTTTAGTTCTTGAGCAACCAGCTGAGCGGTCTCTTGGTCAATATAACCATCCTCTGATTCAAACTGCATATCGACTAAAATATTTAAAACTTGTTCAGGATTTTTATCATAATGGTCAATAATTTCTATTTTTCGTGCCAAACTTAAATCTGTCATTTTTCATAACCTCTTTTTTATAAGCAAACAGCTTGTGCTAATTGCCATTTTTGTTTTTCGATTGAAACTGCTTCAACTTCTGCTGTTGTTAAAACCTTATCTGCCAGATCATAGACCACTTGGGCTGTAGGTTTCATCTTTTTTTTTCGATTGTCCATCATAATAAATAGACCTGGTTTTACATACTTTCTTAAAGTATTTGATTCGCAAATGATCAGTGCATCTTTAGGTATTTGTTTTAGAAATTCATAGAAACCTTCCTTTAAAGAGTCTTCAAATGCCTTAAGCAAAAAAACTTGCATTGCTCCTGATCTTAACAGCTGCATAGTATCTTTATTACCCCGAACATTTTCTTCTTCAATCAATTCATAACCCGAATCAATACTCGTACAGATACCACAACCGACCGTTCCGCGTTGACATATTCCGCGCTTTCCCGTAATCGTAATAATCTTTAAGGCGACAATTGGAATCTGATTTTTATATTTTTTGATCACTTCTGCCGCAAGCGTTGTTTTCCCACTATTACGACCGGTTGAACCAATTTGAAGTAACCGAGATACTTCTGCACTCATTCATGTACCACCTGTTCTTTTACATTTTCTGTGTTTAATTCATCTGCAGGTTTACTAACAGATAAATAAACGGGTAATGCCAAGAAAATCGAACCGCCAATTTCATTTCCCACAAAAACAAAGAAAATATTTTTTAGCATATCAGCCAGTGAAATATCTGCACCGGCAAAAAATCCAGCCGGCAGGATAAAAGCATTGGCAACTACGTGTTGAAAACCACAAACAACAAAAATCATAATAGGAAACCATATACCGAACATTTTTCCGACAATATCTTTACTCATTGTGGCCAGATAAACGGCCATACAAACAAAAATATTACAGCCAATCCCCGAAAGTAACATTTGTACAGGTGAATCTGCCAGTTTCCCTAAAGCAACGGACATTGTTTTTGCAGCAAAATCTCCCTCTGTTAAACCGACAACATGACCGAAAAAATAGGCAACAAGCAGACCTCCAACAATATTGGTTAACAAAACTAAAGTCCAGTTTCGGATCACATCTGCAAAAGATACTTTCTTTTCTAACAGGCCAAACATCATTGTCATGCCATTTCCGGTGACTAATTCACCACCTAAAAAAGTAATACCTATGAGTCCGATAGGAAAGAGTCCGGCTCCTAAAAGAGTTGAAAAGCTGCCCCATTCTTTGGGCATTGTTGCGGATACTCGAATAAATGCTAAATAACCCAAGGCAATAAAACCACCTGCCATAATTCCTAATAAAATTAATTTTGCCAGCGAAAGTTGGCTTTTATTTTTGGCTTTAGCTGATAAGGTATGCATTGTTTCTTCAATTGATAAGCTATTCATGATAATTCTCTCCTTCTTACTTCCATTCATTTAATTCGTTAGGCTCATTTATATTTTTTAATATTAAATGAGGCGTTTTTACTTGTTTTACATCTAATTTAGAGAAAGCTGTCCGAATTTTTAATTCGCCTTTCTCTAATTGCTTTTCAAGAATTGGTAAACAACTTTGATGGTAAAAAGCAAACAAAGTCTCTAGATAATTATCAGCAAATAATACGACTTGTCGGTCTTGTATCTGCTCATATAATTGATGAATATCTGTTAGGGAGACATTCGGTATATCACATGCAATTAAAAATAAGTAAGGTGTTTTAATATGATGTAGAGCCGTTACCAAACCACCCAAAGGTCCTTTTTGATAAAATTCATCTTCTACTATAGAGTATTGCCTTTGAATTTGATCAGGAAATTTGTCTTTTCGATCGGTCACTAGTAAAATTTCAGCAAAAATTTTTTGTAAATTCTGACAGGTTTTTTGTACTACATACTGATGATCAATTTTTAATAGCGCTTTATCAAAGCCCATTCGACTACTTTTCCCTCCACATAGGACAACTGCTGTTGCTTCAGTTATTTGCATCATACACCACCTTTTAAACGCTTCCAATTATTCTTCAACTGGCCACATTTATTTCGTACAAAATACCATTTCTTAAAATAAACATTCTGTACTAGTACAAAAAAATATTTTTATTGAATAAATATTTTTTAGTTAAACTAATTATAGAAAGCATTTAGCAAATAGTCAAGTCTTTCTCGTTATCTTTAACAAGATATAGCGAACTGCAATTGATTATTCCAAATAAAAAAAGGTTGGGACATAAATATTCTCCAACAATCATTCGCGAAAATTAGACACTGCGATTCAGCAAGTTTCATCTTTTGCGACGAGGACCTGCCGGACCACAGGAGCAATCCTAAAAAGTTCGAAAATTTATTGTGGTTGGAAAATATTTCCCACCCTTTTTTTATCTTATCCTCCAATTTGGCTCATATGACGCCAAGTTGGTTTTTTATGTTTAACTTCATCTTGATGAAGTAGCGCCATCTCATGATTCTTTGGTTTATTTGACAACGTTTGCTGAACCTTTTCATAAAAGGCTGAAGATGAGAAAATATCATCGCGAATATTTGTCTCTTCATCCCAATACAAGCAGGATTTAATATAACCATCTGCTGTAATACGAAGTCGATTGCAGCTTTCACAGAAATTACAGCTGATTGGATGGATTAGACCAAAGCTTCCCTGAGCACCTTTAATACGATAGTTTTCTGACGGACCGTTACCATCTAATTGAATGGCATCATACTGCCAGTTATTTGCTTCACAGACATCAAATACTGTCTCTAAGCCACGATAATGACTCTCCCACTCAGTTTCTTTTTGCTGGATCGGCATAAACTCAATAAAGCGAATATTTACGTCATGACTTAAAGTATAAGCTAGAAAGTCTTGTATTTCATGATCATTCTGTCCTTTAATTACTACTGTATTAATTTTAATCTTATCAAAAGGCAGTTGACTGGCAACTTCAATTCCTTTAAGCAGACGATTTAAATTTCCGCCTCGTGTAATCTCTTTATAACGTTGCTTGTCAAAAGTATCCAAACTAATATTTAACCGATTTAGCCCTGCCTCATAAATCTTATTTGCCATACGCGGTAGTGCTAAGCCATTAGTCGTCATTGAAATATCTTCAATTTCTGGAATTTTTGCAATACCAGCAATAATTTCAACAATATCACTGCGCATCAAAGGTTCTCCACCGGTTAAACGCACTTTTTTTATCCCCATGTCAGCAAAATTTTGTACCAATTGAACAATTTCTTCACAACTAAGTACCTTTTCATCGGGGAAAAAAGGTAATCCTTCTGCAGGCATACAGTAAACACATCGTAAATTGCATTTATCGGTTACTGAAATGCGTATATAATCATGCACTCGATTGAATTTATCCGTTAATACCGGACATTTCTCTAACATAAAAGTCATCCCCCACTTACTGGCGGTATCAAAGCAATTTCATCTATTTCTGTCACTGAATAAATTTCTTCCCCAGCAAAACCTTGATTTATCGCCACACTACATTCATCAATCTCTTGTTTGAATTGTGGAAATTGTTTTTGTAGCTTATCTAAAATGATAGCCTTGCTTACTTGCAGCGGTAAGTCGACTTGCACTTCATGCTGAAGTTTCTCACCTAAATAAGCAAAAGCTTTAATCTTTTTTTCCATCTTCTATCCCTCCCCAACGTACTGAATCGCTATCGTTTTCTTTCTTCCAAATCGGTACTGTTTTTTTCAACTGATCCATGATATAGATACAGCCAGCAAAGGCTTCTTTACGATGCGGGGTTGCTACGCCTACAAAAACAGCTTCATCCATTAAAGCTAATTTACCAAGACGATGAACAATTACGACCTTAGCTCCTTGCTGTTCTATAACAACTGCTAATTTTTCTAGTTCTTTAATTGCCATTACTTCATACGCAGTATATTCAATGGATCGGGTCTGAATATCATCGGTCCATTCACGTACAGTCCCAGCAAAACTCACAATTCCACCATAATGCGGATCTTTTAATTGCTGATAATAAAAATCAGTATCGATCGGTTCATACTGTAATTTAATGATTGCCATAACAGGGGTTCCTTCCTACTATAATTACTCTAAAGTAGTAACGTTTACAATTCCATTATAAAACAAAAAAGTTTGTTTTGGAACCTTAATTTTTTTCTGTTTCTTTAAACAAGATTTTTTAATATAATTTTAAAGATTTTTGCTTATCTACAAACGTTATGCTTTTTCTGAATAAACAAAATGACCACTTTTTCCGCCTTTTTTATCAAGCAGATGACAATCAGTGATCTGCATGCCGCGATCCATGGCCTTGCACATATCATAAACTGTTAAAGCTGCTACTTGACAAGCTGTTAAAGCTTCCATTTCTACACCAGTCTTAGCCGATAACTTGACTGTTGCTAAAATCGTTAGTATATCTTTATCATTATCTGAAAAAGCTATATCAACTTTTTCTAAAGGTAGTAAGTGACACATGGGTATTAACTCACTAGTTTTTTTAGCTGCCATAATACCTGCTGTTTGAGCTACCGCCAAAACATCACCTTTTTTTATTTTACCTGCTTTAATGCGCTGTAAGGTCTCTTCATGCATCATGACTTTAACTTGAGCCGTGGCTTCTCGTTTTGTAATTGATTTTTGACTCACATCGACCATCTTAGCTCGACCTTGTTGGTTAAAGTGTGTTAGTTCATCCATTTTTTTACTCCTAACTTATTTTGTCTGATTGCTTTTTCACAAAAATGTGCTATCGTAAAGAAAGAAAATGATTACAAATGAGGGACTTTATATGAATCGTTATGACCGTCAAATTCGTGTCGACCAGATTGGAGCTGCTGGACAAGAAGAAATTAAGCAAGCTGTTCTTTTAATTATTGGTTGTGGCGCCTTGGGTACCTACACTGCTGAACAGTTGATCCGTACAGGCGTACAACACATCATTTTAGTAGATAATGACATTGTTGAAGAAAGTAATCTACAGCGGCAAACCCTGTTTACTGAACAGGATGCCCGAAAAAAAAGACCTAAAGTCTTAGCTGCTAAAGAAAAACTACTAAAAATCAATTCTAAAGCAACCATTGAAATTTACCAAGAACGTTTTGATCAAGCCCTTTTCCATACATTTCCAAAACTCGACCTAGTACTAGATTGCACTGATAATTATCTAGCACGTCGTTTGATCAATGACTATTGTCTAGCTTATCAACTGCCTTTTGTCTTTGCTTCTTGTGCAGCTACCTCTGGTCAAGTAATGGCCCTGTTTCCAGCTGAAAAACCTTGCCTATCTTGTGTTTTTCCTAAATTATCTCAATTAGAACAAAAAGGCTGTGATACAGTAGGTGTTATCACTCCATTGATCCCATTAATTTCAAGTATTCAAGTGTCTTTAGCACTACAATATTTAGTTAAAGATCAACGGCTTGATTTCCAAAAACTTTATATGATTGAAGCTTGGCCTTTACAAGTCTCTTCTTTTAGAGTAAATAAAAGAGAGTCTTGCCCTATTTGTGGCAGCAAAAAAAAGAATCACTCTACTGAACTGACAGAAACTTGCGGCCATGTTTTCCAAACTACTTTTCATTTATCGCTTGACCAGTTAGCTGAATTTTGTACCAGGAAAAATTTAACTTATCAACAAAATCCTATCGCATTAAAGTTACAATACAAGAATTTTGAAATTACTTTTTTTAAAAATGGTCATACTCTTTTCTACGGTTTCACTAAAGAACAAGCTCAAAATGTTTGTCATTGGATCCAAAATCAAGATTTTGGTAAAAATATAGCATTAAAATAAAGAAAGGCTGATTAATTAACCAGCCTTTCTTTATTAGCCTTCGTATAATTCTTGCAAAGGTTTCATAATAATATTATTCATATCATTAATTACAGTGCTAAAAGCTTGTTCTTTTTGTATTAAATCATTGATCAGTTCTTCTTTTTGAATCTTCATGGCTAAATCTTGAGCCTTTTGGGCATCATCATCTGTCATTTCTTCGCCTTCCATCATCCTTTTTTGCAGATCTTGCTGAAAAGTTTGAAATTGTTTAAAAAGCTCATAAGATTCTTTATTTTTCTTTAATTCTTCAAAAGAATCACTTAGTGCTTGAAACTG
>DATGVB010000150.1:0-3104 GCA_035300805.1 Tetragenococcus sp.
AAGTCTTGGCAAAAGGAGGAAATGCTGTTGATGCAGCTGTAGCGGTATCTTACGCTCTAGCAATGACTGAACCCTATGCTTCTGGCTTAGGCGGTGGTGGGGGTATGATTATTTATGATCCGAAAGAAGATCAGTATTATGGGCTTGACTATCGGGATAGTGCACCTGTTTCACACGATACCATGGATGCTCCTACAGGTGTTCCCACTTTTGTATTGGGAATGGAAGAAGCCAGTCAGCGTTATGGAACAATGTCGATGGGAGAGCTGATTGATCCCACGATTCAGTTAGGTAAAAAAGGATTTGAAGTTTCTTCAGTTTTTGCGAAATATATTAGTATTTATAAATACTTTTTAAAAAATGACTCTGACTATCTTAATGAAGACGGAGAATTACTAACTAAGAATGAAATCATGAAACCTAAGGAAATGTTAAAAACTTTAGCAAGTATACGCGACGAAGGTTCTAAAGGTTATTATACAGGGGATGTTGCTGAAGAGATTGTTGCTAAAAGCTGGTTGACACATGAAGATTTAGCGTCGGCGCGAGTGGAAAATGCTGAGCCAGTCAAAACAACAATTGCAGGCAATCATTATGCTTCCTTACCTGCTCCTTTTTCAGGAGTAACTTTGTTACAGATGTTAAAAATGGCTGAAAAGGAAGAATTGCCTAATCCTGAAAAATCGGCAGATGAATATCTTGATAATTATAGTCGTATTAAACAGCTTACTTATCAAGACCGGGTCAGTAATATGGGGGATCCTAGTGTCTATAATATTGATTCTCAATCAATGTTGAGTGATAGTTATATCGAACAATTATCACAAACACCGATTTCAAGTGATAATGCTAACCAAGAAGAAGATAGTAATAATACAACACACTTTTCGATTATTGATGGTGATGGCATGGTAGTTTCAGCTACCAATACGTTAGGGAACTTTTATGGTTCAGAAATTGAAGCAGGTGGCTTTTATTTAAATGCTGCCAATCGGTTATTCTCTGCTAGTGGAAGTGGAAAAAACAAATATGAAGCTGGGAAAAAACCACGTAATTTTACAGCCCCTACTATTATTAAAACCGCAGACGAAAAAACCATCGCTATTGGGACTCCTGGTGGTAATATGATTCCTGAATTTTTATTTCAAGTTCTTTATGATCATTTTCATTTTAGTACAAACTTTGAAGAGACAATCGAAAAAAATAGAATTTATTATACAAAAGATAATCAACTAGTTATTGAAAACAATCCTAAACGAAAGGATTTTATTTCAACAAGTAAAATCGAACGAACACCTTTTTCTCTTTATCGAACGGATGAATATTTTGGTTCTGTTCAGATTGTAGAAAAGGACAAAAATGGAATTGTTAGCGGTGGATATGATACACGTCGTAATGGTTCAGTAAGTGAATCGGATTAACTTTTTAGAACATATTTACTTTTTTGATAAAAATTTTATTATCTAAGTTGTAATTAAAGCTAAAACCATTAGAAATTTAAATGGTTCTAGCTTTTTTATTTATCAAATTGAAGAAGATTATATCCTACTTTATTATTAAGTGTAGTTTGAATGTGAAATATTATATAAATAAAATAAATTTATAGTGGAAATTGAAATTTTTGACCAAAATAGTAGTAAAATTATAAAAATTTGGTATACTAGTAATGTTTAACACCTGTAATTAATTAATAAATCATTAAGGAGTGGCAATTGCTCAATGGGAAAATCCAATTTGAAAAAAACTGGGGTCTTGATTGCAGCCGTGGCAGCGCTGGGAATTTGCGCAGTCGGTTATCAGTTATCGAGTCATAAGCAATATCAGCAAAGAGTTGCTTATGCCAAATCATCGGCCAGTCAAGAAAAACAGAAGTTAACCACTTTACAAAAGCAAATTGATACTTTTTATCAGGATAAAAAAGCTAAACAATTCATTAAAGAGGATGTCAAAGCAGCAGATGTCACGAAAACCAAAGCAGAAGTGGATAGCATCAAAACAACTGCCGAAGATTTTCAGATCAAGGAAAAATCCCTGCCCGCTAATGTTGACTCCTTAACTACTCAAAAAAAACAACTGAATGACGAAATTCTGGATGTTTTAGATAAGCTGAATCTACAAGACAAAACCAGCGGACTTTTCACCAAAGAAATCAGCAGCTGGCAAAAGTTTGATGATTCTGTTGTGATCAAAGACAAGCTGACAGCCAATCAAGTCGGCGATATTACCGATGAGTTGGGTTTCTTTGCTAAAGGCGACTGGAAAAAAATGATCCAAGCCTATCTGTCAGAAGCAGGCGATCAATTGGAACAAGTAGAAAAAGTCCAAAAGAAAATCAAGAAATATCAGAAAAATACGATCACCTATGAACAGTATCTCACCTTATCCAGTCAGATTGACCAGATCAAAAACAAGAAAATCAGAGAATCTTTTGACAAAGATATGGATAAATTTTCCGACCGTATCGGCCTGGGTGCAGAAGAACAGGAAGAAGCAGATACAGCAGCTGATACCGATACAGACACGAATGCCGATACTGATGTGAATGCTGAGACAGAAACAGATACAGCTACGGATGAAAATACTGAGACAGATGCAAATACAGATGAAGATACAGGCGCAGCCACAGAGGACCAGACTGCCGACCAGACGGCAGGTCTTTATTAATTGGGGGATAAAAAAATGGGAAGAAGAGAAAACCATAAAAAGCCTAGTCGCGGGAAAAAAGTATTGCGAGTCATTCTTGTGATCATTCTGATATTAGTACTGGCCATTGCCGGAGTTGCGGCAAAGGTCTATTTTGACGTGTCCAATTCTGCAGATAAGACCTACGAATCCGTTAAACGCAAGGATGGTCGTGAGGTTGATTTTAGCGATAAGGATCCTTTCAGTGTCCTGCTCTTAGGAATCGATACCGGTGATTTAGGTCGTACCGAGCAGGGCCGTTCCGATATTTTAATGGTCGCAACCGTCAATCCGCAGAATGAGCAGACGACATTAGTCAGTATCCCGCGTGATACTTACGTTGATATTGTCGGTAAAGGAACACAGGATAAGATCAATCACGCCTATGCTTTTGGCGGGGCAGCTATGTCAATGGATACAGT
>DATGVB010000151.1:0-5200 GCA_035300805.1 Tetragenococcus sp.
GACCACAGAACCGGCAATTGCTTTTCGTGTGTTCAAAGAATTATTGATCAATAAATATGGTGAAAAAGAAGCCAATCAGCGGATCTACGCTACGACTGATCGTCAAAAAGGAGCAGTCAAGCAAGAAGCCGATGCCAATGGCTGGGAAACTTTTGTGATTCCTGATGATGTAGGCGGACGTTTTACAGTCTTGACCCCGGTAGGCTTATTACCAATTGCGGTTAGCGGAGCTGATGTTGATGCTCTGATGAAGGGGGCTGCAGCTGCTCGCCTTGAGTATTCAGATCCTGATTTGAAAAAAAATCAAGCTTACCAATACGCAGCTTTACGCAATATCATTTATCGTAAAGGCAAAGCTATTGAAATCTTAGTCAATTATGAACCAGGTATGCAGTATTTCTCTGAATGGTGGAAACAGCTTTATGGTGAATCAGAAGGTAAAGATCAGAAGGGAATCTATCCTTCAAGTGCCAATTTTTCAACAGATCTGCATTCTGTCGGACAAACGATTCAAGATGGTACGCGTAATGTCTTTGAAACGGTTGTAAAAGTAGAAAATCCTCGTAAGTCAGTCAAAGTTCCTTCACAGGAATCTGATTTAGACGGTTTGAAATACCTGCAAGGTAAAGAAGTAGATTATGTTAATACGAAGGCTTTTGAAGGAACATTACTTGCCCATACAGATGGTAACGTGCCAAACTTATTGTTGAAGATTCCAACAATGGATGAATACACTTTAGGTTATACGATGTACTTCTTTGAAATTGCGGTGGGGATCTCAGGCTATCTGAATGGTGTTAATCCATTTGATCAACCAGGAGTAGAAGCTTATAAAAAGAACATGTTCGCTCTTTTAGGCAAACCGGGATTTGAAGAGTTGGGTAAAGAATTGAACGATCGTTTATAATAAAGAAATTTTGCTGAAGGTGCTCTTAGGAGTACCTTTTTTTGTTGCAACATAAAAGGATGGCAAGATGGTACCGATAGAAAAGAAAATGGCAGTACATTGAGGTGATGTGGTACCAATAAAAATGGGAACAATACTTTTGAGAAATTTTGGGCACAAAAAAATGTTAGTAGTTATTTATTTACTACTAACATTCTTTAACAAGCAGAATTAGATGAAGTCATGAGAGGGATCCTTTCTAAATCTTATTTTGGATGTTTAAATTTTTGATTGCTTCTTCAATGGTGACGCCATAAGCCAAATGTTGATCATTTTTAGAATCAATTGCCATGAATTTATTATTCATTGTGTCAAAAGCAATCCGATAAGTTAAATCTTCTTTCATAAAGGTCATATATATCACTTCCTTTCATTTTTCCCTTACATTTATAAGTATAGTCCGAATTTTAAAGAATAGCAAAAAAACAGCATTTTTTCTGAAAACTTTCTTAATATTTTACATAAAAAGATGAATCAGATATTCACCGCCGTATAATAAAACCAGACTATATAAGTACACAGAAGCGGGCTTAGCCAGTAGAATAATCCAAGTAAATTTTTTGACAGAAATTTCAGTTAAACTAGCGATCAGGCATAAAGCATCATCTGGAGCTACGGGTAAGAAGATGGCTAGAGCGAAGAGACGATCAAAGCGTTTCTGATTTTCTGTCCAATGGATATAGCGCTCATAAATTTTTTGGTTGACTAAACGTAAGACCAGCGGCTTACCATATTGTCTACCCAGTAAAAATAAGAGAACAGAGCCGATACAAATACCAGCATAGTTATAAATAAAGCCTTTTAAAGGACCGAATAGTAAAACACCAGCAGCTAGCGAAATGCCTCCCGGGATGATCGGGATAATAACTTGCAGGATTTGAATCAGAATAAACAGAAAAGGAGCTAAAAAAGCAGCTTGTCCGACGAAGCCTTGCAAGGCATCAACATTTTTAAAAATACCTAAATGATAAAAATAAAGCGATAGACACACTGAAGCTAATACGCCTGCCAAGGAGATAAAGTTGATCATTTTTTTTGATGCAGCAATACTCATTTTCGTTCACCCCAAATCTTTAATCGTCTCTATTATAAGTCAATTAAAGAAAATTTCATGCAACTTGAGACCGATTTAAAGAAATTTATCTTTATATTAATTTTTTTGCTTTCTCAACCAGTGATTAATCGCCTGTTCTAATATAGTGGTCATCATCAGACCACCGGCAATACTGATAGCTGCAGTAACAACAATCATTATTTTTTGAAAACCCAAATCAGGCTGATTTTCGACAAAAGCTCTCACTGCTTCATACGCAGGAGCGCCAGGGACCAGAGGAACTAGACTGGGAATATAAAAAATAATCATGGGAATTTTTTTCTTTTTTGAAAAAAAGACACTGCAGCAACCGATGATAAAAGCAGCAACAAAATTGGCAAATGCTATGCTTTTTAAGCCGATTTTTATATAATAGTAAATCAGCCAGCCGCAGGTTCCGGTAAGGCCACTTGTCAATAAGGCCCGGCGAGGAATATTACTGATAATACCAAAAGCGATGGTGCTGAAAAAGCTTAAAATAAACTGAATGATAAATGTCATAACCAGCCTCCAAAAGTCGATAAAATACAAGCAATGCCAATTGCAATGGCTGCAGCGATAATAATTGCTTCAATTCCCCGGACGAGGCCACTGATCATATGACCAGCCAGAATGTCACGTAAAGAAGTTGTAATAGCAACTCCTGGTACTAAAGGCATGACCGCACCAATGAAGATGAAATCAAGCTGCGTATTTAAGAAGATGTGACTAGCAATTAAAGCGGAAAAACCGATAACTAAAGAAGCAACAAAGGTATCTAGAAAGCGGATATTAATTTTTCTTTTTACCATTATTTTTGTTGCATAACCCAGTCCGCCAATAAAAAGAGTGGCAAGGAAACTTTGCCAATTTCCACCGTATAAAATCATCAACATCGCGCTCATAAAACAAGCACTAAAAATTTGTAATTGGAGAGGAAATTCAGGAGTTTCATGATCGATTCTTTTTAACTGTTGATAAAGGGCAGACAAAGAAATGTCTTTTTCGGCAAAAGTCCGCGAAAGCTGATTAACAGCAGCTACTTTTTCAAGATTAATTGAACGCTCGCCGACATTTTCGATTTGTGTATAATGCAGTTTTGTTAAACTCATGAAAACACCTGTAGCAGTGACGTAACTAGTGCTTTCGGGAACACCGCCATTTACGGCAATTCGATTCATAGTGTCTTCCACTCGATAAACTTCAGAGCCGCTTTCCATCATGATACGTCCGGCTAATAGACAAGTTTCTATCAATAAGTCTTCTTTTTTATCCATGATTTTCCTCCTGGTTCATTATACACTTGCTTTTTCATTTTAGCTGTTTATGCTATAACTGACAAGTTTTGGCAGATTATTTTCCTGATCAGCTTACTTGTCAAATGTCTAGATTATGATAGACTGGATAAAATAGTTTTTTTAGGGAGAGAGAAATGACAAAAAAATTGATTGCTTTAGATTTAGATGGTACAACTTTAAATAATCAATCTGAGATCAGTCCCAAAACACAAGCAGTATTAACGAAGGCTGCCAGAAAAGGGCATGTGGTTAGTATTGCTACTGGACGTCCTTATCGGATGAGTAAAAATTATTATGATCAACTACGTCTGAATACTCCTATGGTTAATTTTAATGGTGCCTTAGTCCATAAACCTTATCAAAAATGGGCCTATGAGCATGAATTTTCGATCAAACGTGAAATTGCTTTTGAAATTCTGGCCCAGAAAGACCAGCTGCACTTGGATTTTATTGCAGCTGAAAATCGAGAAACCTTTTTTATTGATAATTTAAATAACTTTCAAGGACAGTTTTTTGCTGCTAAGACAGTCACAGCAGCTAATTTATTAAGTAATCTGACGACTAATCCAACTTCTTTACTAGTTAAGACGACCCATGAGTATTCGTTGAAAGTTTCAACTTCTCTAATGCATCAGTTTGATGACCAGGTGGATGTCCGTACTTGGGGCGGACCCAATGCAATTTTAGAGATTGTGCCAAAGGGCGTCCATAAAGCGATGGCTGTAGCTGTAATTGCCAAAGATCTTAATATTGCTCCTAAAGATATTATTGCTTTTGGCGATGAACATAATGATGTTGAGTTGCTTGACTATGCCGGCTGGGGTGTGGCGATGCAAAATGGCACGAAACAAGTAAAAAGTGTGGCAAATGATGTAACGAGTAAAAGTAATGATGAAGATGGTATGGCTGATTATCTGGAAGAATTACTGGCTATCTAGGAAGTGAAAATTGATGCGTTATGTACGAGGACTTAAATTTTCAGACACAGTGGTGGATGGGCCCAACATCTACCCGTATAATATTTTGAATAAGAAAGCTTCAGAAACGATTATCTTTGATGGCATTACCCTGATTTATGGCGAAAACGGCTCGGGCAAATCGACTTTACTGAATCTGCTGGCTAATTTGTTGGATCTGCCTGGTGCAGAGATCACCTTACCCTATGGCGGCAGTGCCAATGATTATTTTTCTCGATACCTGTCGGAGTGCCTGTATTTTTTAGAGGAAGACGAAGCAGGAAGAGTGCTGAAAATCCCGGAAAACAGTCATTACATCAAAAGTGAAGATATTCTCTACGAGGTGAAGAAAATTCAGCAGGAGGCTGTTTTACGTGAAGGCTATCTGTATGAAAGAAGAAAGTTGGGCATGACCAAAGAACAGGTAGCTCAGTTTAAAGATTCCTATCTTATGGAAAAAGAAATCGATAAAGAAAAGTTTGCCCAGGAAAAATATTCCAATGGTCAGACGGCCTTGCAGGTATTTGAAGATTATCTGCAGCCAGAGGGTTTGTATCTGCTGGATGAACCAGAAACTTCCCTTTCACCCTTCCATCAGTTGAAACTGGCAGAACTGATTACTCAATGCGCACGTTTTCTGAACTGCCAGTTTATTATCGCCAGCCACTCGCCACTATTTTTAGGGGCGCTTGACGGGATGATCTATGACTTTGGCAAGGAGCCTTTGACAGTTGCCAAATGGCAGGATCTGCCGATCGTCCGTCTTTACTGGGACTTTTTCCAAAAAAAGATGAAATAACTCTTGCATTTTTTTCAAAAAATGAGAAAATACTATTTGCGGAGAGTTGGCAGAGTGGTAATGCAACGGACTCGAAATCCGTCGAACCGGCTAATACCGGCGCGCAGGTTCAAATCCTGTACTCTCCTT
>DATGVB010000152.1:0-5125 GCA_035300805.1 Tetragenococcus sp.
CGCAGAATTTATTTAAGAGTGGAGAAGTACAATTAACTAACCTCAATGGACAATACGTTAAAGCTAATAAAAACAATAAAGAAGAAGTTGTAACAAAAAATGGTCGTAATAATTACATCTACTTTAACTCAAAACGTAAAGCGACCGCTAACGAAAATTTTCGTAAAGCTATTAGCATGGTGATCGATCGTGAAGCACTTGCCAAGAAAGTCTTGCAAGACGGCTCAACAGCTTCCAACAATATTGTTCCAAAAGATTATGCCAAGGATCCGACGAACGGAAAGGATTTTGTTGACGAGGTTGGAAATCTTGCTCCAACTAACGTAACCAAAGCTAAAAAATATTGGAAACAAGCACAAAAAGAAATTGGAAAAAGTAAAGTTAATATTGATTTTTTGGTTGATGATACTGATACAGAAAAGAAAGTTGCCGAATATATGCAAAGTACGGTTGAGAAAAACCTAAAAGGAGTAACAGTCTCTATTGTTTCTGTTCCACACGCAACTCATGTCTCTCGTGACTTTAAGACAGATTTTGATATTACTACTGTCGGTTGGGGGCCAGATTATCCAGATGCACAGAACTTCTTGGATGGTATGCAAAGTGAAAATTCAATTAACTTTTCTAAAACAAAAGATGCTAAGTACGATGAGTTGATGGCAAAAGTTAATGACACAAGCAAATACACTGAGGCACAAAGATTTGAATTTGAAAAACAGGCCGATAAGCGTTTAATGGAAATTGCTGCCGTAGCCCCAACGTTCCAAACGGCTCAGGCACACTTGCTCAGTAGTAAAATTGGTGGTTTGAAGTGGGATACCCTTTCAGGGGCGTCAGGTCAGTTGCAATATGCCTACTGGAAATAAATTTTCTTCCCGGAAAGGTGGTGAGGCTGATGTCAGGTCAGTTAGTTGATTTAAAAGATGATGGGGCGTTACAGTGGAACAGTTTTTTAGTTGGGGTATATAAGCCAGGAGCCTCCGCCTATCTTGTTTTAAGATTTAAGTCAACGATGTAATCGCACCGTAGATCTAAGGCATGATAATAACTATATTCTGAACAGCTTATCTAACTCTATGATAGATAATATTCGAGTTACGTGAAATAAGAGATTTTGCTGATTGAATTAGGAACTTACAGCATTGAAAAAGTATTCGAAGTTCATAGCCTGATAGTTCATTTCTAAATCTTTTCACCAGACTCTGCCAAACATAAAAGGAGAAATTATTATGACTACAATTAACTATACAAATGCAGCAGTTTATAACCACAGGGTACAGGATTTCGAAGCGAACCACTATATCGTAGTTGACACGGAAACAGGAAAGATCGTTGCCACTGGGACTGGCTTTGTCGATGCAGGTGTTCAAGTTGATGAAACCATTGATATGGAAGGCAAGTATGTTATGCCAGGTATCATGAATGCTCATACACATATGACCAGTGTTCCAACTTACTGGGTAAACGGGGGTGAGGATGATGAACATGGTGACTCACGCGAGTTTAATACGATGTACGCAATTAAAAATATGGAAGATGCGATCAATAATGGGGTCACTTATATACGTAACGTTGGAGCAGCTTACAATATTGATATAGAAATCAAGAAAATGCAAGAAAGCGGCATGATCAAAGGGCCGAAGGTAATGACTTCTGGACGAGCATTTACTATGACAGGCGGTCATGGCTCTGGTAGCGGGATCGAAGTTGATGGAGTTGAAGCCATGATCCACGGCGTACGAACAGCCATGAAAAAAGGCGTGGACAATATTAAACTGATGGTAACTGGTGGCGTATTGAAAAATGGCGAAACACCAGATGATATTCAGTTTAACGAAGATGAAGTTGCTGCTGCAGTCACTGAAGCCCACCATAAAGGTAAGACGGTCGCAGCACACGTTCAAGGAGCTCAAGGGGTCAAAGAAGCAGCCCGCGCTGGTGTTGATACGGTGGAACATGCCTTTAACATTGACGATGAAACTATTGAAATCTTTAAGGAACATGGAACAGTTGTTGTACCAACAATGAATGCTATGTACGCTATTTATGAATACGGTGAAAAAACAGTTCCTAAATGGGCACGCAATAAAGTAATCGTAAACATCAAAAAACACTTTGAAAGCATTACTAAAGCAGCTGCAGCAGGGGTCCCAATCGCGATGGGGACAGACGCTGGGACTCCTTATAATGGTTTTGAAAGTGAGAGTGCCTATGAAATGCAACTATACGTTGATAAGGCTGGAATGACACCAGCACAAGCAATCGACACAGCTACGATCAATTGTGCTCGTGCAATGCACATTGAAGAAGAATATGGCGAAATTTCTGTTGGTAAATACGCTGACTTCATCGCAATGACAGAGGATCCATGTGAAGACATTGCAGTTATTCAAGGAGAAAAAGACGTTTATCAAAATGGTGTCAATGTTCACCGTGGAATTCCACAAGAAAAGATAAGCAAAGTGACTGCATAATAGTATATTAGCGATTAAAATACAACAAACTTAGAGCCGAAGGGTTTGTTGTATTTTTTATTTTTTAGAGGCTGAAGTGCTTAATTGTGGAAGCTTCATGTTTAAATTATTATTATTGGGAAGAATCAATATCATGAAGACCAAGGCATTTAAGATTAAGAAGTTGGACAAAGCAACGTTGACTGCGCAGCACGATAAGGCTGTTAACTTCATCAATTGGAAAGACGGCCAATACAATGGCTTGTTAGAGGAAGCGTTATAACAGGATGGACAAACAAAACACGTTATGATACTTCAGTTAAAGCTACTCGCAGATTAATGGATATCAAGGGTGTCAATCCACTTTATCAACCAACAGAAGAAACGCTGGTCAATTCTAAAATTGGTGGACTGAACTATGATTCTACAGCTGTAATTCAGTATAGGCATGCTTATTGGAAATAACTAATTAAAGAAAGAAGGAACAATTAAATGACAAAAGAACAAGAAGTTAAAGACTACATGATCAAACATTTGCCAGACTATTACGTTTACCTGCGTATCCCTGGAATTTCGGCTCAGGGTAAAGGAATCGATGAAACTGTAAAATGGTTAACTGATAAATTTACAGAACTTGGTGCAATTGAAGTTAAACAGTGGCATGAATTAGGCGGGAATCCAGTATTATACGCAGAATTTGCAGGAAATAGTGAACAGACGGTTTTGTTTTATAATCATTACGATGTGCAGCCACCAGATCCTTTGGATGAGTGGGAATCAGATCCATTTGAGCCTACGGAAAGAAATGGAAAAATATATGCCCGTGGAGTTGCTGACGACAAAGGTGAATTGATCTCGCGGATGATTGTATTGCAGTATTTCGCAGAACATGGCGGATTGCCAGTTAACATGAAGTTTATAATTGAAGGTCAAGAAGAAGTCGGCAGCCCAACGATTCAAGATTATGTTCACGCCCACCGTGCTGAATTGACAGCCGATGCCTGTATCTGGGAAGGTGGCGGTAAAGATGAGGATGAGAAATTTGAAATTACTGCTGGTCTCAAGGGCTGTCTATCATTTGACATGGAAGTCGAAACAGCAAAAAAAGACCTACATTCTTCACTAGCCAGCTACGCAGATAATGCCGCTTGGCGGTTAGCCCAGGCGTTGAATTCATTAAAAGATGAAACCGGTCATGTTTTAGTTGATGGTTATTATGATGATATCAAGCCATTGGAACTAGCAGCAAAAAAGGCATTGGAAGAGATGGAATTCAACGGCGATGAGGTCAAAAAACAATTTGGCTTAAAACGGCCATTTGTCACAGATGATCCAGTAGGTGAATTGATCAATGGAACAACGATGACAATCAATGGAATCAGCGCTGGTTATGAGGGTGCTGGGGTTAAAACAGTCATTCCTCGCCGAGCACTCGCTAAATTTGACTGTCGGTTGGTCCCGGATCAAAAGCCAGCCAAAATTTTTGAATTGGTTCGCAAGCATTTAGATACTCATGGCTTTTCTGATATCAAAATCAATCTTCAGGTCGCTGAAGATCCATCACGTACTTCACTAGAAGATGAGTTTATCAAGCTCAATATTGCTGTCGCAAAAGAAGTTTATGGCGAGTCAAGTACCACAGTTATTCCTAACTCTGCGGGAACTGGCCCCGGGGCACAGTTCGTAGAAGAACTTAACTTACCCTTAGTTTCAGTAGGAATTGGTTATAGCGGTAATGGCCCCCATGGACCAAACGAACACATTCGAAATGAAGACTTCCGTGATGGCAGCTGGTTTATGTACCGCTTGTTAGAAGAATGTGGGAAAAAGAAGTAATTACACTTGAATTTACAAAAAAAGAAAGACGTTTATCGGCATGTAATAAAAATTTTAGGAGGTAGAGCGTGACTAGCTTAAGTAAACACGTTAATTTGTTTGATGGTGTGAGAGATGAACTTCAGAAGACAGCTGTATCTCGTTTGACAAAAAGGGAGGTCATATAAATTGGTGTTGACGACTCAGTTTACTAAAGAGATGATAAAGCGATCGATGCTCAGGATAAATATGTACTTCCGTGACTGATCAACGCCCATACTCATATTATGTTGGACTCGATCCATAACAAGTTGGATCATTTATCCGAAATAGAATGTACGGTTTTAATAGCATCAATAAACTCAAACAGTTTTTAAAAATGTGGTCATGGCTCTTAAAAAGGAGTTAAAGTTGCAGTCAGGGCTGATACAGGAATTCCATTTAATCGTTTTGATATCGGAACGGCACATGGAATTGAGTTGTTGGTTTCTAGTGGCGCAAGTAACGTCCAGGCTTTATTTGGCACAACTCGATATGCCGCAGAATTGTTGAGAATAGATGGTGACTACGGTACTTTGAAAGCAGGTAAGTATGCTGCTCTGCTTTTGTTTGATGAAAATCCTTTAGCTGATGTTTAAGGTCATTAAGAACGGTCATAAAGAAGTATTCCAAAAAGGAAAAAAGATTAACTAAAGGACTGTGTAAGCAAACTATCACTTACTTAATATTTCTGAATTATTCATAAAAATACAAAAAAACCTTGCTGAGCACTGAATGAATCGCGTTAGGCAAGGATTTTTTGTATTTTGTGGACGAAGGACGTTTTTTATTCATACCAAGAAATTAATGTAGCTTTG
>DATGVB010000153.1:0-2928 GCA_035300805.1 Tetragenococcus sp.
ATTTCTTTTTAGTATTTCTCGTCTTTTTGTTTATTAAGCTTTCTTATTCTTTCTGTCCTTATCAAGATAAAGCAAACCAGTTAATGCAACTAATCTGCCGAGCACGCTCAACAAAATTGAGCTACGTTCACCTGTTTGAGGCAAAGTTGCTTTTAGATTGTTTAGGGAAACTTTTTGAACGACTGGCTGCTTAGGCTGCTTTATGTCTTGAGCCATTGGTTTGACTGGATTATTCTGCTTAGTCTTGATTACATCTTGGCCTTTTACACCAGTGGTTAAAGTTTCATCTACATTTTTGCCCTTTGGTTCTTTAGGCTCATCTGTAGTTACAACAGCCGGATTTGGTTCAGGAACGTCAGGGATATCAGGAACAGTTATCTTATCTGGTACCTTTGACCTGTCTGGTGTCTTTGGTTTGTCGTCAGGCTTCTTTTCTGGTTTTGATATCTCAAACGTTGGCTTGTCGTTAATTAAAGGATCACCCTTTTTATGTTCGTACGGGTCAACTAAGATGATTACCGGCTTTTGACTACCACCTTTGAAGATGTAATCGGTGATTCACTTGTAACCATCATGCAAGATGTATTTTTCAGGGAAAGTAGGATCCTTCACCCTCCTAGGGGCACGAGCTAATCTAGCCATGATTTTACTATCCGCTAGTTTATCTCCGGAGTCTCCCTTATCTGATGACTCATGTTCTTCCTTCTTGTCTTCGTTAGCTTCATCATCATTTTCTTTGGCCTTATTGCCATCAGTAATTAGATGTTTGTCATCGGATGATGCAGTATTCTCATCTTTCTTTGCATCCCCAAAATGATCCGAACCTTTTCCTTTAGATGCACCATCTTCGGCATCACCTGAATTATCAGACTCAACTACTGCACCTACATCCCTATCAGAACCAGCCTCAGTTCCTCCATCAGTCCCTGCCTCTACTACAGGCTTTGTTTGTTTCTCTGTTTTAACCGACTGCTCCGTCTGCGCATCCCCACCAATCGGATCAGCGCTAACAACATTCACATTACCTCTAAAAAAACATACATCGATTAAAACACTAGCTACACAAACGGTTAATTTACGAATCGCGAAGCGATCCACTCTGTTATTGTTTTCAAACATGATGTTGCCTTCTTATCTATTCATATATACGCTTTCACCGACAACTATATTACGCTCTGATTGCTGTTATTTTATTCAAAATTTACTAAAAAATACGCTAGGATCAAAATATCCTAACGTATCATTACTTCTTCGGTGCATACCCAGCAATATCATCATAGCTAAATTCATCAGTCAACTTTTTACCATAGCACTTCTCATAAGCTGCCTTCTTTTGCTCATAATCCTTACGCCACATCCGATTCACATTTTCTGACAACTTCAAATCAGAATTAGGGTAGATTGTCGGCAACACATGCAAGATCTTTCTCGTCTTATAAAAATCACGATGAAACACTTCACGTCTCGAAGTCGCTCTAATTTCTGTAAAAGTCGAAATAATTGGTTGATTCAACTTTGCCGCATAGTAATATGCACCCTTTTTTAATGGACGCGGCTTACGATAATTAAACCACAACTCCTCTTCAGGATAGATCAACACCCAACATGGTTTCTTAAGTGTCTCTTTCAACTTTTTCGGAAAAACGCGACTCAAATAATGCATATCTTTATCAATTGGCAAAGAATCAAAATTTCGCACCGCCCAGCCAATCAGATGCGGCATCGCTAGATTACTCGCCTCCACCACGATAAACATTCTCTTGTTTTTCTTCATCGCCAACTTTTTCATCAGCAAGACATCAAACTGGTTGTAGTGATTACCCGTAACAAAAGCCATCGGTGTATCAGGCAAATTCTCTAACCCTTCAATCTGGCAACGTCCAGTCAGAATCTGCGACGCCGCAGCAAAAATACCTCGAATAACCGGATTGATCATGCGATAGCCGATTGATGAAGTATACTTCCAATATTTATTTACAATATTATTCGTCTGCTCTTGATCAAGCACCGGATCGTGCAGCTCAGCCTTGCTATTAAATTGCTTTTTAGCTACATTTCTTTTAATATTAGCAATAACTTGTCGCCTATGAAAACCCAAGATCATTTTTTATCTCCATATCTATTGGTTATATTATAGCGAAATTCTTCTATTAACACACTTAGGGAAAATCATGAAAATCTTAATTGTAATTGACGATTATTTCAATCAAAGTAATGGTATGAGCATCTCGACGCAACAATTTGCTCACGAATACAAGAAAATGGGCCAAGAGGTTCGTATCCTTTCTACTGGAAAAGATGCCGATTACTCTGTGCCTGAACTAAAAATTTACATTCCTATTATCTACGGCTTGATTAAAAAGCAGGGGTTCCATTTTGCCAAGCCAATCAACAAAACATTAAAAAAAGCGATCAGCTGGGCAGATATTGTTCAAGTTGAAACACCTTTTCCTGTTTCCTGGCGAGCAACAAAGCTTGCTAAAAAACAGGCTAAACCAGTGACCGGAACCTTTCACATTTATCCGCAAAACATCACTGCTTCCGTGCCGATCTTGGACAATAAATTTGGCAACTGGTGCTTTATGACTTTCTTCAAGGTCAAGTCATTCAGAAATTGTGATGCCTTGCAGGTTCCTACACCTAAGGTAGCAAAATGGTTAAGACAACATCACTTCAAGCAAAAGCTTTTTGTGGTCTCAAATGGAATTAGTGAAAAGTTTATTCAAAATCCACACAAAGAAGAAGTCGGGCATCCCTTCACCATTTTGTGTATTGGACGCTTTTCGCATGAAAAACAGCAACAAACTTTATTCAAAGCAATGCAACTAGCTAAACATGCCCCAGAAATTCGCCTTATTTTTGCTGGTCAAGGTCCTCTAGAAAAAGAATATGAAAAGTTGGCAAATCAGCTCCCTAAGAAACCAATCA